>DATFJT010000148.1:0-17887 GCA_035269065.1 Saprospiraceae bacterium
CGGATTTGATACCGATCGCACTATTCTGGGCCTTTTTGATCTGGCAGATGAGATAAAAGTAACAGAAGACAATCTGCAGACGGTTATTGGAAGAAAATTGGCCGCGAGAATACTTAAAAGCTGGACAGAAGATTTTGTCGATGAGGATACCGGAGAGGTCGTGACCATCGAAAGAAATGAAATTATCTTAGAGAGAGATATTGTCATTGAAGAAGCTCATCTCGATCTGATCAAAGAATCAGGTGCCGAGGTTGTTATCCTGCAGAAACAGGATATTGAAGATGATTACTCCATCATCTATAACACCTTACACAAGGATCCGACCAGTTCTGAGTTGGAAGCCGTTACTTACATATACCGCCAATTGCGGGGGAGTGATCCACCGGATGAGGAAACAGCTCGTGGAATTATAGACAAATTGTTCTTTTCTGATAAAAGGTACAATTTGGGCGAAGTAGGTCGATACAAGATCAATCGCAAATTGGGCCACGAAGTCGATAGTGAAACCCTCGTTTTGACCAAGGAGGACATTATTAAAATAGTGAAGTACCTCGTAAAGCTGATCAATCAGAAAGCGGAAATCGACGATATTGATCATTTGAGCAACCGCCGCGTCAGAACGGTCGGGGAGCAGCTGTATGCGCAGTTTGGTGTTGGATTGGCAAGAATGGCCAGAACCATCCGGGAGCGTATGAACGTGAGAGATAACGAGGTGTTTACCCCGATCGATTTGATTAACGCCAGGACATTGTCTTCCGTGATCAATTCTTTTTTCGGTACCTCCCAATTGTCACAATTTCTAGATCAGACCAACCCACTCTCAGAGATCACACATAAGCGGCGAATATCTGCCCTCGGGCCAGGTGGTTTGTCGAGAGAACGAGCAGGCTTTGAGGTGCGTGACGTGCACTATTCTCACTATGGTAGACTTTGTACCATTGAAACACCGGAAGGACCAAACATTGGTTTGATTTCCACGCTTTGCGTTCATGCAAAGATCAACAAAATGGGTTTCCTTGAAACGCCATACCGAAAGGTGAAAAAAGGAAAGGTCGATCTCAAGGCAAATATCGAATACCTTTCAGCTGAGGGAGAAGATTATAAGAAGATTGCGCAAGCCAACACGCAGTTGGATGATAAAGGTAAGTTCGCCACGGAAAGAATCAAATGTCGAGATCACGGTGAATTCCCGGTTTTGACACCATCAGAAGTTGAATATATGGACGTGGCTCCCAACCAGATTGTCGGGGTCAGTGCATCCATGATTCCTTTTCTTGAAAACGATGATGCCAACCGTGCCCTAATGGGCTCTAACATGCAGCGCCAGGCATTACCTCTTCTCAAACCGCAGTCACCTATTGTAGGTACCGGTCTGGAAGGAAAGGTGGCACGAGACTCTAGAATGCTCCTCAATGCTGAGGGAGAAGGAGTGGTTGAATACGTTGATGCTGAAGAAATTGTCATCAAGTACGATAGAAGTGAACAGGAGCAGCTGGTTTCTTTTGAAGAAAATATCAAAAGTTATAAGCTGACGAAATTCCGCAGAACCAACCAGGGTAGCTGTATCAACTTAAAGCCAATAGTACGCAAAGGACAGCGTGTAACGAAAGGACAAATCCTTTGTGATGGTTATGCGACTGAAAAAGGAGAACTGGCACTCGGGCAAAACCTCAAAGTGGCTTTCATGCCCTGGAAGGGATACAACTTCGAGGATGCCATCGTGCTTTCGGAAAGAGTCGTGCGGGACGGTGTATTTACCTCCATACATATTGAACACTACGAATTGGATGTTCGTGACACCAAACTCGGAGAAGAGGAATTGACCAATGACATTCCAAATGTAAGCGAGGAGGCTACTAAAGATTTGGATGAAAATGGAATTGTCCGCATCGGGGCAAGAGTGAAAGACGGTGACATCATTATTGGAAAGATTACTCCAAAAGGAGAATCAGATCCAACACCGGAAGAGAAGCTTTTGAGAGCCATCTTTGGAGACAAGGCAGGCGATGTCAAAGATGCATCGATGAAGGCGCCTCCATCGACCGAGGGAGTGATCATCAACACTCAACTTTTCTCTAGAGCCAAGAAAGATAAAAAGCAGAAAGAACAGGAAAAGAAGGCACTGACCAAACTGGAAGAGAAGCATAACATTGCTGTTAACCAGCTCAAAACTGTGCTCATCGATAAACTGAATGTGCTGGTCAACGGCAAAATCAGTGAAGGCGTAAAGAGTATATACAATGAGGAATTAATTCCAAAAGGAAAGAAATTCTCACAAACGATACTCAAGAAATTGGACTTCTCCATTGTGGATTATTCTAAATGGACAGATGAAGAAGAGACCGATAGGTATATCGCCCAGTTGCTGCACAATTACAGCATTAAGTACAACGAGGAAGTGGGTCGCTACAAGCGTGAGAAATTTAATATCTCTATCGGTGATGAACTTCCGACCGGCGTATTGAAACTGGCAAAAGTGTATCTCGCGAAGAAGCGCAAGCTGAAAGTAGGAGATAAGTTGGCAGGGCGACACGGTAATAAAGGAATTGTCGCCAAGATTGTCCGTCTCGAAGACATGCCATTCCTTGAGGATGGCACTCCACTGGATATCGTGTTGAACCCGTTGGGTGTGCCGTCACGTATGAACCTCGGACAAATTTTCGAAACCGTACTCGGTTGGGCCGGAGAAAAACTCAATATGAAGTTTGCTACCCCTATTTTTGATGGGGCGAGTATGGATGAAATTGACGATTACATACTGAAAGCGGATTTACCTAAGCTTGGTCAGACTTATTTGTTTGATGGTGAGAGTGGTGATAAATTTCACCAGCAGGCCACGGTAGGAGTAATCTACATGCTCAAGTTATCCCATATGGTGGATGACAAGATGCACGCGCGCTCCATTGGTCCATATTCTCTTATTACGCAACAACCTCTGGGCGGTAAGGCTCAGTTTGGTGGTCAGCGTTTAGGTGAGATGGAAGTATGGGCACTAGAGGCATTTGGTGCGTCTAATATCTTGCGCGAGTTGCTCACGATTAAATCCGACGACATCGTTGGAAGGGCTAAGGCATACGAGGCCATCGTCAAGGGCAATAACTTGCCGGAACCGAATATCCCAGAGTCTTTCAATGTACTCATTAACGAGTTGAAAGGCCTGGCCTTGGACGTACGGTTTGAATAATTTTTTCGATCTCAATTAACAATCATTATGGCATTTAATAAAGGTAGTCACCTGGCAACAACCAAAGATTTCGATAAGATCATCCTCAAACTTATCTCTCCTGATGAGATTTTGGATCGCTCTCACGGTGAGGTGTTAAAGCCGGAAACTATCAACTACCGCTCTTATAAGCCAGAGCGGGACGGTCTTTTCTGTGAGCGTATCTTCGGGCCTGTAAAGGACTACGAGTGCTATTGCGGAAAGTACAAGCGAATTAGATATAAAGGCATTGTATGTGACCGCTGTGGGGTAGAGGTAACGGAGAAAAAGGTGCGTAGAGAGCGCATGGGACATATCCAATTGGTGGTTCCTGTTGTACACATCTGGTTTTTTAAGTCACTACCGAATAAGATTGGTTACTTGCTCGGACTTTCCAGTAAAAAACTGGAAAGTATTGTCTATTATGAGCGTTATGTCGTCATACAACCTGGTATTAAGGAAAGTGATGAGCTGGAATACCTTAGCTTGTTGACTGAAGAAGAATACCTGGATACTCTGGATAGTCTGCCGAAGGAGAATCAAATGCTCAGCAATGACGATCCAAATAAATTCATCGCTAAGATGGGTGCAGAAGCAGTCTTCGATTTGCTGGAGCGTCTTGAATTGGATCAGTTGTCCTTTGATCTGAGACATAAAGCAGCAACAGAAACTTCTCAGCAGAGAAAATCTGAAGCTTTGAAACGTCTGAGAGTGGTCGAAGCTTTTAGAGATGGACAAAGTCGAATAGAGAACAATCCGGAGTGGACGATAATCAAATATTTGCCTGTTATACCGCCGGAATTAAGACCGTTGGTTCCGCTGGATGGAGGGCGATTCGCCAGTTCTGATCTCAATGACCTTTACCGAAGAGTCATTATCAGAAATAATAGGTTGAAGCGTTTATTGGAAATCAAAGCACCTGAGGTCATTCTGAGGAATGAGAAAAGAATGCTCCAGGAAGCTGTGGATTCACTCTTTGATAATTCGAGAAAGTCTAATGCTGTAAAAGCAGAAGGAGGACGTCCCTTGAAATCGCTTAGTGATGTACTTAAGGGTAAACAAGGACGTTTCCGTCAAAATTTGCTCGGTAAGCGGGTAGATTATTCTGGTCGTTCCGTTATTGTCGTAGGCCCCGAGCTCAAATTGCATGAATGTGGCTTGCCTAAGAATATGGCTGCTGAGCTTTTCAAGCCTTTCATTATTCGGAAGCTTCAGGAAAGGGGAATTGTCAAAACTGTAAAATCGGCCAAGAAGCTTGTAGACCGGAAAGAACCGGTTATTTACGAAATCCTGGAAAATATTTTGAAGGGTCACCCAATCATGCTCAACCGGGCACCGACGCTTCACCGTTTATCTATCCAGGCATTCCAACCGATATTAATTGAAGGAAAAGCCATTCAGTTGCACCCACTTGTATGTGGTGCCTTCAACGCAGACTTTGATGGGGACCAGATGGCCGTTCACGTGCCTTTGAGCCAAGCCGCTATACTCGAAGCCCAGGTATTGATGTTGTCATCGCATAACATGTTGAACCCTCAGAATGGTGCGCCAATCACCCTGCCTTCACAGGACATGGTATTGGGATTGTACTATCTCACAAAGGGCAAAGATTCTACAAAAGAGGCAGTGATTAAAGGCGAAGGGAAGACCTTCTACAGTGCTGAGGAGGTAATTATGGCTTTCAATGAAGGGGCGGTTGACCTTCATGCGAAGATCAAATGCCGTGTAACTGTTGAAGAAGAAGGGGAACTCAAAAAGAAAATTATAGAGACGACCATTGGACGTGTCCTGTTTAATGATGCAGTACCCGAAGATGTCCCTTTTGTAAATGAATTGTTGACGAAGAAGACGCTTCGAAAAGTAATTGGTCGTATCATCACGAGGACCAATTTTGCTGTAGCAGCAAAATTCCTGGATGATATCAAGCATCTTGGATTTACCTGGTCCTACAAAGGTGGCTTGTCTTTCAACCTTGGAGATCTGATAGAGCCAAGTATCAAGGAAGATACGCTCAGGGAAACACGAGAAGAAGTAGATGAAGTTTGGGATAACTACCAAATGGGCTTAATCACCAACAATGAGCGCTACAACCAGATTATCGATAAATGGACCTACGCAGATAATAAGATCACTGAAACACTGATGAAAGAACTGGAGCAGCACAAGCAGGGCTTCAATTCTGTATATATGATGTTGCACTCAGGTGCTCGTGGTTCTACGCAGCAAATCAAGCAGTTGTGTGGACTTAGAGGATTAATGGCTAAACCGAGAAAATCTGGTGACACAGGTGGAGCGGTAATTGAGAATCCCATTCTGTCTAATTTTGTAAATGGATTATCGGTTCAGGATTATTTTATTTCCACACACGGAGCCAGAAAGGGTCTTGCTGATACCGCACTGAAAACAGCTGATGCCGGTTATCTCACAAGGAGATTGGTGGATGTTTCACAGGATGTGGTCATCATGGAAGAAGACTGTAATACCTTGCGTGGAATTGAGGCTAAGCCAGTTATTGAGAATGATGAAGTACGCGTACCACTTAGTGAGATCATAGAAGGTAGATACGCACTTGAAGAGGTGTTACACCCTGAAACTGAAGAGGTGATTATTGAAGCTGACGAACTGATTTCCAATGAGAAAGCCGAATTGGTGGATGAGCTCGACATCGAAAGCGTTCAAATTAGATCCGTCCTTACTTGTAATACGGTAAGAGGGGTATGCAGAAGATGCTACGGGAAGAATCTCGCCTCTGGTCGAGTAGCGGAGTACGGTGATGCCGTTGGCATTATTGCAGCTCAGTCCATTGGAGAACCCGGAACACAGTTGACTTTGAGAACGTTCCACGTTGGTGGTATTGCCTCACTTTCGAAACAGGAATCAGAGCTGAGGTCGAAATTTGACGCCGTAGTTGAATTCGACAATGTAAGAACTGTTGAACATGAGAATGAGGATGGTACCAAGTCAAATATTGTTATTTCTAGGACTGGAGAAATCCGGTCGAAAGATAAAGAATCCGGTAAGGTATTGTCTACTAGCCATGTTCCCTATGGCGCCAAGCTTTACGTGAAGGACAAGAAGAAAATTAAGAAAAACGATGTCATTTGCGAATGGGATCCGTTCAATGCTGTGATTATTTCTGAGTATTCCGGTGTTGCTGAGTTTGAGAACATTGAGGAGGGGGTTACCTTCCAGGTAGAGAGAGATGATCAAACGGGTCGCGAGGAAAAAGTCATTATTGAAACGAAGAGAAGACGTAAAATTCCTACGATTAAGATTGTCAATGACGAAGGTGAGAATTTAAGATCTTACAGTTTGCCGGTGGGTGCCTACATGTCTGTAGATGATGGTGACCACATCAAAACAGGTCAGTTCATCGTTAAGATTCCTCGAAAGACGGGAGGTATCCAGGATATTACGGGTGGTCTGCCTCGTGTTACCGAATTGTTCGAAGCGAGAAACCCATCCAATCCTGCTACTGTTTCTGAGATTGACGGGATTGTTTCTTTCGGAAAAATCAAGCGTGGTAACCGGGAGGTGATTGTCACTTCTAAGGATGATTTACGCAGAAAGTACATGGTGAAACTGTCCAAACATATTCTCGTTCAAGAAGGTGATTATGTGAGAGCAGGAACACGACTTTCTGATGGCGCTATAGCTCCGAAAGATATTTTACATATCAAAGGACCTTTTGCCGTTCAGCAATACATTCTGCAAGGTATTCAGGACGTATATCGCTCACAGGGCATTGGGCTGAATGACAAACACGTGGAAGTGATCATCAGACAAATGATGAGAAGAGTTCAGATTTTAGATCCAGGTGATACGACCTTCCTTGAAGGAGAGGCTGTGGAAAAATATGATTTCCTCAAAGAGAATGATCGGATTTTTGACAAAAAAGTCGTTACTGAAGGAGGGGATTCCAATAACTTGAAGCCAGGAATGATCATTTCCTTGCGAGAATTGAGAGAGGAGAATTCATTCTTGAGGCGAAATGACCATAAACTGGTTGAAGTCAGAGATGCTATTTCTGCCACTTCGCAACCAATACTGCAGGGTATTACAAAGTCCTCTTTGGGAACTCCAAGCTGGATTTCAGCAGCATCATTCCAGGAAACGACTAAGGTTTTGAGTACTGCAGCCATTGGCGCGAAAGAAGATTTCCTGAGCGGCTTAAAGGAAAATGTGATCGTAGGGAAACCAATTCCTGCTGGTACCGGGATGAAGCGTTTTCGGGATATGATTGTAGGACCAATAGAAGCTTTCGAAAATTCAGCTTCAGCCGAAGAGGAAGAATTGGAAGAGGTAGATTAAAACAGGCTTTCTTCATAAGTAGAAGGTAAAATATAAGACAGCTCTGTTGGGAGCTGTCTTTTTTTATGTGTGCAGCACTGTAATTTTCTTAAGTACCTCTTCATTGAGCTTAATAAGAACGGTATAGCGACCTTTGGGTAAAGCCTGCATGTTGAACTCTTCCTGGTGAAGGCCTTTTTTCTGATTGACTTTCTTTAATTCGTCAAGGATAGTGAAAGCCTCATCCAAAAGCAGTATATCGATGTTACCTGTATATGGAATTTTGAAGTCGAAATATACATGGCCATCGACATCAACCAGTAATTTTTCCCTCTGAACATCAATTGGAGGAGCTGGTCTATCCAGCGATAGGAGACCTATTTCTTCTTTCCTCTGGGCGCGAGGCAGCATTTTGAATAATTTGTATTCCACAGGGCCGATAAAGTTTTGATCATCCAGGTAGCGATAGTGGGCAATTTTATTCATGCCTTTGCTATCAAAAGTATGAATGACTTGAAACCCGGAGCCCTTTAGTGCCCGTTCTATTCGGTAAACGATGGAGGGGCGATCGTGTTGGACTGCCCATTCAAGTAAAACCTGGTTTCGTTCATTGAGGCTGTGTTTGAAATAATCCAAACGCCAACCCAGACGGGGAGAGGTCAGTTCCAGGGAAGCTTGCTGTTTCAGCAATACGTATTCTTCCAGTCCATTTACAGGCCAGAGGGCTAAGCCGGCTGGCCTTGCAAATCTATTGTCATCCGAAAGACTGATCATACCGGAATAATCTTTCGTGCGAATTGTCCTAATGGTAATACTCGCCTCATCCACAATGAGCCATTTGACCTGGTTAAATGACCCACTGCTCACTGTCCACGATTTATTGTCATCATTGTCCCGCAATGGAGCGCCCCAACCGCCCTCGCCAATGTAGGTGGTTCCGTTCTCATCATCGCGAACGAAACCTTCCTCTGCAAGGGCACTTTTTTCTCTCCTGATCGGGTAGGTAATCTTACACAAATGGGCATCACTCTCGAGGGCTAGTTGAAGCCCATGAGCTTCAAAGAGGGGAGCCCATAGATCTGCTTGACCTTTTTTTTCCATTTTCCTGGAATTGTGTGGCCGCATGGGGTAATGGTACTGAGCGATTTTCCAGCTGTAATTTCCATGCTTTTCGAGGTTTTTGTTCAACCACTCCAGTTGTTCTCCTCCGGGAGCCATCAAGGAATTAAGACTGAGTATATGTAAAAAGTTACTGCCAAAGGATACGCTGTAGATATTGTTTTTAGACGGTAAATCAAATAGATGTTGAAGGGTCTCATTACTTTTTTCGTGATTGCCCCTTGCAACAATGATAGGAGTAATTCTCCCATCTTCTGCAATGGTCAGCTGCCAATCCTCAAACCAGTCCCGCCACTCATCATCAGAATCGCCATCTGTCATATCTCCTGAAAAAAGGACGAAATCCGCTCTTAGTTTGGACACAAGGCTGTTGGTTTGCCTTCTCACTTCTCGATGATTCCTGGAGTCGCCTCCGGCAATGATACTCATTTTGTGGGGTTGTGCTGGTGCAGTCCGAAAGGAGTATGGCCGTGATGCGCCCTTGGAATCAACAATGATGAAATAATAAACTGTACCGGGCAACAGATTTTCCAGGCGCGTAAAATGATTGTTCATACCCTTAAATGGGAAAATATGCGCAGGCGGAGCTGAGTAAGGATATTTGGTGACCTGATCTCCAAGCTTAATAAGGGAATAGTAAAGTACAGGATTATCTCCTGTAACCTGATCCCATCCAATCGTCATGCTTCTGGCCGGATCCTTACCCCACATTGCTCGGACACGCTCAATCCTGCCCCAGGATGAAGTTACAGAGATAAGAAAAAATAAGAGTGGCAAAAAATAGCGCATTCGTTCAGCTTCTGAACTATAAAACTGCAGACGAAATTAAAAAATTGTAAAGGATCTATGAATAGAACATGACAACAAGACTTGGAAGGCCCGCCCGGCTCTAAGGTCCCGTCGTCATTTGATAGTGGAACATACTGGATTCGAACCAGTGACCTCTGCCCTGTCAAGGCAGCGCTCTAAACCAACTGAGCTAATGTTCCTTTTTTAAGGGATGTGAAAATAAGCAATTCCGCATTCTGAAACAACTATTTTTCATTGACATCTAAAATCTGAATGGTGTTTGATTACCGTCAATTTTCGGTACTTCGCAGCTTGGATTTAGTGAATGATGTTTTCATTGGCGTTAAAAATTGGCGTATGCTTGAGGTGATCATAAAAACTTATACGCAAGATAAATACCTCAAAAAGAGCATGTCGATGAATAAAAGAGGGTCCTATCATAAATTTTAAAGGGCTTTAGTTTGTCGTTTACCAAAATATTATGCATCTTTTACTTTGATTTTCAACGTGTTAAGAATAATTTGATAAAAGTTAAACAAATGGATTTAGATAAAAATTTTATTCCCGAAGATTCATATGATTTCATTGTAATTGGAGGTGGGCCTGCTGGGTCAGTTTTTTCAACTCTTGTTGCAAAAGAGGGATACAATGTATTGGTTTTGGAGGCATCAAAGTTCCCAAGATTTGCTGTAGGTGAAATTATTGCTCCGACAGCCATTTGGAGAATATGGAATAGAATGGGAATTACAAAGGAAATGCTGGATCCGTTATTTGCAAAAAAATGGGGTGCCAACTGGATCACTCCAAAAGGAGAGTATCTTAGTTTCGATCAAGATGTTTTTCCGGATGATGAAGTATGTCATGCACATGTTTATCAATTGGATCGAGCTGTTTATGATGAATTCTTATTGAATCATGCAAGAGCAAATGATGTCGTTGCACTGGAAGAAGCTAAAGTAGAGAACTTACTTTATGATGAAGACGGTAGGATGAATGGTGTCGTTTTTAATCGACATGGAAGATCCTTTGAAGTCAGAAGCAAACTGGTAATAGATGCAAGTGGAAGAGCTAATTTCATTCCTAAAAAGCTGGATCTTAGAATGGAAATTGAGGAGCTTCATTCCTTTTCTTGCTTTGCGCATTGGGAAGGTTGCGAAAGAGACAAGGGGAAAAGAGCCGGAGATATAAGTTTGTTGTTTACGGAGGACAATCTATGGTATTGGTGGGCTCCTTTAAAGTCCCCAAAAGCTTCTATTGGTATCGTTGCTGATAGAAATGTGCATTGGGAAGAATACTCCAAAGACCCTGAGGCTTTCTACATGAAATGGGTAGCCAACAATCCAATTTTGCAAGAGAGGATTAAGAATGCCAAGAGGATAACCGACTTTAAGTATGCCGAGAAGGCTAAAAAGAATGGTGCTAAAGACCCCAGCTTGTTAACAGATTTTCACACAAAATCTTCGCAATCCGTTGGAAATGGGTGGGTCCTGGTAGGCGATACCTTAGGTTTTGTTGATCCGGTATTTTCCTTGGGCCTGCATATAATACACTCCGGTGGAGCATTTCTTGCTGATGCTGCGATCAAAGGAATGAAAGAGAACAATCTATCCCAGGAATTTTTAGAAAAAGAATATTACCAAAAATATGAGGATGAATTCACAGATGTCCTTGCCATCATCCAACAGTGGGCCGAAAATTACTATAATCCTCGATTTACCAATACATTCCTGCGTTGGGGCAATAAATACTCACGAATAAAGGACATTTATACTAGAACCATTATAGGATTTGAAAAGGATGCAATTGAGCAGTTCGTCAATCTGTTTCCAGGAATTGGCAGCTATGAAACCCAGAAAGCCGAGGCGTCATAAGCAGACATTTGAAGAAAAAAACGGTAATACGATGAATGGCACTAAATTCAAGCTCCATTGAATTTTTTGTTTCACTGTAAGCGGAGGTCGTGTGCTTATTATTTTTCAAACGATGAATGAAGAAATTTATACCCTTAAAATAGGGGATATTCGGCTGCACCCTTTACCATAATAAAAAAGAATCCAGTCACAGGTGACTGGATTCTTTAGATCTGAATCTTTCCTTGTCAAGTCATTAATCCAGTTTGAACTTAATAGGTAAGTGCATTTTTACTTTTACATCTTTGCCGTCTTGTTTCCCGGGAACCCACTGATAATTTTCTGCAAATTCTCGCACCGCACGTTCCGCCTCGGCGTCGATAGATGGAGATATCTTTCTGATCACCTCAATGTCTGTCATGCGACCATTGAGATCTACTATAAATGACACCACAGATGTCCCTTCGATACTTTCTGCTCTAGCTGTCTCAGGATATTTGACATGATTGTAAAAATTTTGGATCAGACAACCCATTGGTTGCTGTTCACCCTCACATTTCTTGAGGACTGGCATGACCTCTGCTACTTGCAGGACATCAGATTCAATTTTCTTGCTGGAAGTTGAGGCTTTGTCTTCAACCTGACCAACATTTGTTTTACCAATTTGACTGACTGGTTTTTCTTGTTCGTCTGCACAAGCAATGAATAGCCACAAGAAACTAATTAGAAAAATCCCCAGAAGAGGTTTCGTGATTGATGATTGATGATGATGGATCATAGCTTTTAGTCTTTTTTTAGTTAATGATTGTGCGAAATAATGTACGGAGGATAAAGCCCCCCTTTTGGACATACGCACCAATAAGCCGGCATATTGATGGGCATCGTATTTTATGATGACTTTCTGATCCGCTTCCAGCTCGTGAACCAATTGCAATTCTTTTTTGAGCCATGGCCAAATCGGAAAAAACCAGAAGATTATTTGTAATAGAGATATTAGTATGATATCGTAACTGTGACCACTCTGCACATGCTGTCTTTCGTGAAGCAGGGCCATTTGTAATTCTTTCTCATTTAAGTCAACTCGATCACCGATGAAGATCATCCCCAAAAAACTGAATAGGTCCCCGCTATCCTTTAATCGAAAATAGTCATTGAGAGGCTCGGCGTTTTTGAACATCACTACCAGTCTCCCAATTTCATTTAAGAATACTATACTATAAACTATTACCCCGGAAAAGTAAATGACAGACCAAAGGAGGGGCCATGTGAAGTCGGTCTGCTCACTGCTTATAACAGGGCTGGTCGCTTCGATAACCGGCAAAGTGCGTAAAATAAGAGCTTCAGGGGGGGAGTAAAGGTGGGGTAGAGGAACATTTAACAGGAGACCTCCGAGGACAATGACCAACAGGATATAGCGTTTGTGAGATGGAGCCTTTACATTGTTTTTGAATGCTTGATACAGTAAAAGAGCGAGCCCCCAAAACAGCATTGTTTTCATCAAAATCATGATTGTTGTTTTTTGATTTCCTTCAATAACGCCTCCAACTCTTCAGTAGGAACTTCTTCTTCCTCTACAAGGTGAGAAACCAGTGCCATGGAATTTCCGCCGAAGTACTTTTTTACCAGATCCTTTAAACTGCTTTGCCGGTATTCTTCGCGACTCAGGAGTGGAAAATATCGGTAGCCTCGTCCTTCTTTCTTGTGACCCACCATGCCTTTGTCTTCAAGAATACGCACGATGGTTGAAACAGTAGTTAAAGCCGGGCGAGGTTCCGGGTATTTTTGCACCAGCTCTGAGGTCTTCAGCGGGCCGAAATCCCAAAAATGCTGCATGACCTCTTCCTCTGCTTTGGTTAACTTTTTCATTCTACTAATAATTTAGTTAAAACTATGATTTTTTCCTCATACGCACAAGGTTTTAACTAAAAAAATAGTAGAAAATATTATTGAAGTGCTCATTATTCAGCAGGGAAGGGCGGTGAAGCATGCTGGAACAGAAAAGGAGCAAAGGAAGTTCAAGCTACTTTTTATCCTTGCCTGTTTGCCGATTGTGATCAATGATACGGCCGTCCTCGAGGTAAATGGTGCGATCTGTCCTCGCTGCAAAATCTTCATCGTGCGTCACCATCAACATAGACAGGCCTTTTTCAGAAGCCAGCTCTCTCATGATGCGAAAAACATTGTCGCTGTTTTTTGAATCCAGGTTACCCGTAGGTTCGTCGCCCATGACAATGGAGGGTTCATTGATGAGTGCCCGGGCGATAGCTACTCGCTGCTTCTCCCCTCCAGATACCTGGGATGCTTTTTTATCTGCCAATTGCGCAATGGCCAGGATGTCAAGTTTCCGCCGCGCATCCTTTTCAATCTCGTGCCGGGTTTTACGGCCTAATTTTAAGGCCGGGATCATGACATTTTTCAGGACAGAGAACTCTGGTAACAGGTAATGAAACTGGAAAACAAACCCAATTTCCTGGTTTCTTATTCGGGCCAATTCATTGTGCGACATACCTGTCACGAGCCGGTTGTTCAAATATAACTTACCTTCATACCTTGTATCCATCGTCGACAGTACGTAGAGTAGGGTAGACTTCCCGCTCCCGGATTTTCCCATGATGGATACAAATTCTCCGTTTTTGATCTCGAGTGTAATATCCTTCAACACATGAAATTCAACCGGGTGATAGAAGAATTTTTGAATGTCTTCAGTGCGCAAGACGATATTTGATTGAGCACTCACTGGCCTCGGATAATTTCTACAGGATCGATATACCTCGCCTTTCTTGCGGGGAGATAGCCAGCAAGAAAAGTAGCTATAATGGAAAAAACGATTCCTCCCAGGTAATAAAGTGGATCGTGATTGACTGGAAATGTTTTAATGGTGGGCAGGGCGTCGGTCTCAAATGGTGCCATGTCGATGAGTAAGGACAGACCTGCCCCTACGCCCAAGCCCAGTAATCCGCCAATGACCCCAATGATCAATGCCTGGGTGATGAAAATTCTGCTCACGTCCTGACCGGTGAATCCGGTCGCCTTGAGAATGGCGATATCGTTCATTTTTTCGTAAATGAGCATATTGAGGATGTTATAAATACCAAACCCAGCAACGAGGAGTAAGGTGAATGAAACGGCATAGGTTATCAGGTTCCTAATATTCGTGCCGGTTTCGAATTGTGCATTGGCTGTTTGCAGATCAGTGGTGCTCACGTCAAATTGCCGTTGTATATAGTCGGCCAACAATGGCGCTTTTTCCAAATCAAAAAGCTTTAGGTTTAAGTCCGTGAAGTAATCTGAGTTAACGCCCAGTAATGTTTGTGCTGTCTGAACGTCTACATAGCTCTGCACCTTATCTATATCTGCCAGTCCACTTTGAAATATGCCTACAGTTTTTAATTGAAAAATTTCTCCGTCTGCTGTGCTGACCTGAATATTGTCTCCAATCTGAGCAGATAAACTTTTTGCGAGTTCTGCCCCGAGGATGATGCTGTTCCGGGTTCTTTTAAGTTTAAGTGGATCGCCTTCCACAACATAGTCTCCAAATTGAAATAGGCGCATTTCGCTGTCTACCTCAATACCATTTGCTACTCCATTTATCGTATTCGATCCGGCAAGATAGAGCAATTGCACCTGTACCTGAGGGGCGATACCGCGCACATCAGATCGACGTTCAAGTGCCTGTATCATGGCGCGTGCATTGGGTATTTTTTTTGGCTCGTCTTTCGGTTGAATGTTCCGAATGGCGGCAGTGCCCGGCATTTGAAGGAGGCGCTCAATGGGTTGAGTTTCGCTTTTTTTCAATTCCTGGTGAATTCTGACATGCGGTGTGCGGTTGAGAATGAGGCCGTCGAGCAACTGATTCAATCCGGTCATGAAACTCATAAGCGTAATAAAGGTACCTATTCCAAAGGTTACTCCGAGTGCTGCGATGATGGATTGTCGTCGCCGGGTCAGAAGATGTGTGCGTGAAATATCAAAAATCAGACCTGATATCATGACTTGTGCGGATAGATTATTGTGCCCTCTTCGATGCTCGAACGCAGTTCGGTAAATTCCATGGTACTGATACCTGTTTCTACCTTGATGAGGCCATCGTCTGTTTGCAATTCATCATTGTTATTCAGGTATTCATTGGGAACTGTCAGAACACTGGATTTGGATTGCACCAGTATATTGACTTCTCCTGTAAGTCCAGGGTAGAGTGGTGTGGGTGGATTCATGAAAATACTTTCTACAGTGAAGGTCTGACTGCGCTCATCCATTTTAGGTTGGACTTTTTCAATGTTCAATTCGAAGGTCTGTCCCTTAAATGCATCCATGGCAATATAAGCAGTCTGACCGGGATGAATATCCGGAATGTCAGACTCATCTACGTCCATTTCTACTATAAAATTATCTTTCTGCCCCAGCTCAAAAAGCGCTACCTGGCTTGACAACATTTCCCCTGGTTCCCTCAAGACGCTGTAAACTTTACCCGCCAATTGACTCCGAATTTCGTAGTCCTTGCTGTTGTTTTGTCTCTGTTCCAACAAAATACGCGCACGTTGTTCCTGAAGGGTGATTTGTTCGCTGAGCTGATCTTTTTTAATCTGGTATTGACTTTTCAAACGTATAAAGCGTGTTTTATTGTTTTTGAAGACCGTTTCTAGACGGTCGAGGTCATTTCTGGTGCCAATATTTTGCGCCCACAGGTTTTTCTGACGGGCATACAGGCTGGAGTCGCGATCCAGTTGCTGTTGAAGGATATCGATCTCGGACTCCAGTTGCATCAGTTGATCTTTTATATCAAGGGCTTTGTTTCTTGTTAGTTCTAAATTAATGCCAGCATCCCTGGTGTTCAAAGAGGCATTGTCTCTGCGAATGATGGCCAGTAGTTGACCTTTTTGCACGGTGTCTCCTTCTTCCACTAGTATTTCTCCGATGATGCCAGGTACTGGTGCATAGGCACGGTACATATCCGCTGCATTGACGGTAGCGGAAGCATAGATGAGCTCTTTAAGGTCTCTGCGTTGCACTTCAGCTGACTCTTTCTCAGTTTGACAACCGAAAAACAGGATCAACGCAAATACGGTCAATGGCAAATGTATTTTCAATTTAATTTTTATGGACTAAGATAGAAAATGATTCATCGATGATCCTAAGCTGCCCAAACTAGTTCTATTTAAATAGCATTCTTTCGGAAGTTTGGAATATGGGAATAATGTTGTAGTGCAAGGGTATAAATAAGTGTTTTTTATTTATTTACCCTTTTTCACTCAATCGGTTGTAAGTCCGGACGATTGATGAGTGTGGTATCGGTCAGTGTATGAAGAAAGGCAATGACTTGATCTTTTTGCTCTTCTGTCAAATCAATATCTCTCAGCAAAGGATCGGTAATGCTGGTGGGATGTCCACCTGATGCATAGTGATCCATTACCTCCTCCAGAGTGGCCAGGCTGCCATTGTGCATGTAAGGGGCCGTCAGGGCAATGTTTCTCAAAGTAGGAACCCTAAATTTACCCCGGTCAGCAGGAATGCCAGTGACCAGGTAATGCCCCTGGTCGGGGTAATCAAGATTAACATCAGCTATTTGTAAGGCATTATTGATAAAATCTTGGGACATAAACAATGGCGAAGCATGGCAGTGGCTACATTCGGCATCTGGAAGAGAACCTGCCGACGGCCCTTCATGATTGAAAAACATGTTGAATCCGTTCAATTCATCTGCAGTAAGCAGTACTTCTCTTTTGAGAAATCTGTCGAATTTACTATTCCCGCTGGAAATGATCGTCCGCTCAAATTGAGCCATTGCTTTTGCTGCAAGCTCCTTGGTGATATCTTCCTTGCATTCAATACCAAAGGCTTTCCTGAACAACTCCGGATATTCGGAATGTTCCTGAAAGTCTTCTACGACCTTGGGCCATTCGTGGTGTAACTCTACAGGATCCTCAATAGGCACCAATGCCTGGTCTTCTAGTGTAGCCACCCGTCCATCCCAAAAAAGGCCTGAACGCACATAGGCCACATCTACCAATGACATAGAACTTCTTTTCCCTTCAATGCCATCAATTCCTGTACTGAAAGCGTTGCCATCAGTGAAAGCCAATTGAGCCAGGTGGCAACTGGCACAAGCCTGTGTGCTGTCCGCTGATAGGATGGGATCATAGAATAATTTCCTTCCCAGGAAAACACCTTCTTCTGTCATTGGATTGTCTTCCGGTATGGGTATTGGTTGATAATGTTCCGGCTTTATTATGGTGTAGGGACTGGGATTGTATACAATATCTGAAAGAGAGCTGCAATTAGAAGGATCGGTGATATCTGTACCCTCCTCGTTATCATCCTGGCAAGCGATCGCAAGAAGACCAAGCAGCACAAAAAGGCTAGTAAATCGTATCAAGCTCAATTGTTTCATTGTTGATGTTGGATTTGATCATTTCTGTATTCATTTCAACGTCATTTTGGAAAGAATAGTTTGCCAATAATTCGTCATAACTCAATAAAAGTTGAATTCTGCGGTCAAAACCTCTTTCCCAGGTTACCGGATCAATTGCATATGTTAGTTGAGTTGAGCCATCTAGAGGTAATGCGAGAAAGCTGGTATCCCTACCCTTAATGTGCAATATTTCAACCCGGCCTTGTAAAATTGACTGATCAGAAGCAT
>DATFJT010000149.1:0-2921 GCA_035269065.1 Saprospiraceae bacterium
ATGGTTCGATACTGTTTATAAAATCTATTAAAATGTAATTTGTAACTGTCTTAACGAAAAAATATTTCGCAATGTTACAACAATTAAACAATAATTCTTAAAAAACTACAGTCTTTTAGTCTGAAATTCAATCAAAATCAAATATTTATGTGTCCAAATGGCGACAAATAGAAAAAAAGAAGTGCCATTTCTCACGAAAACCAAAGGATAGGTCTGAATCCCTCTACGGAAAAATACCCAGGGATAAGTAGTCGTTCCGAACCTTATTAAGTGCCGTTACAAAAGCAGCTGTCCTCAGTGTTTCTATCTGTTTAATTGACTTTTTGGTTTCTCTGATGTGGTTGTAGGAGGTAATCATTGTTTCTTCAAGGCCGGAGCGCACCAGATCAATTTCATCCGCCCCTCTGGTGAGAAATTCTTTCTCCCTTTCCTCAATGGTCTTTCCCGTCAATCTTTCTACAAGACCCACTAAGTTTCGGTAGGTATTGTTATTGAATCGCTTATCCATACGACCAAAACGTATATGGGAAAGGTTCTTCAACCATTCGAAGTAGGAAACTGTCACCCCCCCGGCATTGATGTACATATCCGGAATGATCATGACTCCTTTCGCAGACAAAATATCTTCTGCTTCCGGCGTCACCGGACCATTTGCTGCTTCAGCAATAATCTTGGCCTTGATGCGCCCGGCATTTTCCTGGGTAATTTGACTTTCCAATGCCGCAGGAATTAAAATATCGCATTCTTCTTCCAGGATTTTCTTATTGTCCTTTGAACTGATGGCTCCTGGAAACCCGAGAATGGTTTTATGCTCTTTTCTGTATTCCAACAACGCATCAACGTCTATACCATTTTCATTGTAGACACTTCCTTCGTATTCGGCTACGCCAATCAATTTAGCGCCACCCTCTTCTATGGCGATACGCGAGGCATAAGACCCCACATTTCCAAGTCCTTGCACAATCATAGTTTTTCCTCCGATACCAGGCTGCAGACCGAGAGCCTTTACATCTTCTTCAAAACTAAGTGCTTCGCGAATTCCGTAGTAAACGCCCCTTCCGGTCGCCTCTGTACGTCCGCGGATACCATTTTGATTGACTGGTTTACCTGTCACACAAGCCACAGCATCTACTTCCCCGTGGTGAAAAGCCTGGTAGGTATCCAGGATCCATGCCATTTCTCTTTCTCCCGTACCATAATCCGGTGCAGGAACATCTATACCAGGACCTATGAATTTTTTACGGATCAACTCTGTGGTATACCTGCGCGTAATTGATTGTAAACTGACCTCATCGAGGGCAAATGGATTAATGCGCACACCGCCCTTGGCACCTCCGAAAGGCACATCAACGATGGCACATTTATAAGTCATGAGGGCGGCCAAAGCCATGACCTCATCCTGGTTGACGTTGCTGCTAAATCTAATCCCTCCTTTGGTAGGCATCCTGTGGTGAGAATGCTGCACACGATAAGCTTCTATAACCTTGTATTCCCCGTTAACACGAACAGGAAATCTCATTTCGTAAACTGAATTGCATACCTTAATTTGAGCTAGAAGTCCTTCGTGAAGTTGTGTGTATTTGGCGGCCTTATCAAAATTGCGCTCTACATTCTTAAAAAAGCTAATCTTCGACATATGATGATTTTTTTTCCAATTTCCTTATCCGGGATTCCAACCAGAGCAATAACCCCACGATGCCGAGAAAAATAGCGACGATAACGGCTATAACCGCAAACATTTTACCCTCCATCAGCATCCAAATGAGCATTGTGTTACAAATTCCGGTATACATAGTACATTTCAGTTACTTGCTGCAAATGTAGAACTAATTCCAGTGAACGATAATTTCAAGTAGAAAATTATATTCACCGTTCTGCATTCTCAGACCATGTTCAGTAATTCCTCTTCTTTCTTCCGTTCAAGCCTTCTTGTTCTGTAAATTAGATTTGTTATCCAAAGAGAGAGAAGGGTCCAACCAATAACTGCAGGGTAAAAGACCATTCTCATAGTTCCATCAAGGTCTTCACCACCAAAACCCGGGTTACCGCCATTTCCCGGGTGCAGAGAATCCTGTAAGCGTGGCACGATAAAAAGGAGGGGAATCATGGCTACAAAACAAAAAATGTTGTACGCCGCGACATTCCTTTTCATACTATCCGGATCACTAATAGATTGACGCATGAGGGCATATGCTGCATACATCATGACCACGAGGGCTGACATATTCAGTTTAACATCACCGGTCCAGTAAGTTCCCCAGGTATTTTTGGCCCATATGCTGCCCGTCACCAACCCGAGTACACCCAGGAGCAAGGCGACATAGACAAGGCTGGAACTTTTCAGATCGTCCTTTTCTTCTCCCTTCCTCAAAAAACGAAGACTGTAGTAGAAAGAAATTCCTGCCAGTATAATCATACTGAACCACATGGGCACATGGTAAAAAAGATTGCGAATGGTTTCTATAAGAATATTTCTAAAAGGTATATGAAGTTGCCCAGAGGAGAAATTAATCTCCTCAGCTCCCTTAAGTATTACCGCTTCACCGTTTTCGCTAAACGTATACCTCAAAGCATCCGGCAAGACTGCAGTCCCTTTTGACTCATCTTCAATGAGAAGGGAAGCCACTGCGACTTTTGTATTGCCTGAAGCAGACGAAACGGAGGGAAAAGTTAATTTCAAACGACTTTCTTCCAATCTCTCAATAGATGACGCGGGTAAGTATTGATTGCCATCAAATTTGAGAAAGGCACGAAAATGATCAACTTCGGTACTGAAATTATAAACCTCGGCAGAAACCTTGTACTCGTTCTCCTTTTTGAGTTCAAATCGATCCAATCCGACAATACCCGGACCTAAGGGTATACCAATACCGCCAATGATCACATAAATAAGGAGAAAAAAGGCTAAATATTTCCACCAC
>DATFJT010000150.1:0-9604 GCA_035269065.1 Saprospiraceae bacterium
AACTGCCGGTCATGGTGTCACCAGGAGACAGTATATATATCAAAGGTAGTTGTTCCAGTCTCAGAGCAGCCGCAGTTTCCTCTCCTTTTAATTCTCTTTATCAGGAAATCAAGCGCAGAAAGCGTAAAGAGGACAAGGAGTTTGGACAGTTGATCAATCGTTACCGAAGTTATTTTAAAGATTCTGTCAAATTAAAAAGTGTAGTGGCGGAAATGGCGGAAATGGACCAGGGAAAACTGGAATATCTTGAGCAACTGGAAAAGCGCAACCCCTTACTGGCTGAATATTACGCTACAGAGCTATACCTCAGCTATCACAATCACGGTGGCAAGTACGCTAATGAATTGGAATACTTTATCAATGAGTATTTTTCATTTGCAGATTTTGGAAGTCGCACCTATGATTTTCTTCCTTCGATTTACGAGGGTATGACGAAATACCTTGGTACGCTCACCCGCTATGTCAAGGACCACGAACAATTGATTGGATTGATTGACAATAAGATAGCTGCGGTGAGAAAGCCATCCAAAGCACATCAGTATGCACTCGGAGGGATTTTAAGTGCTTGTAAAAAGAATCAGGCTGAGGTTTATGTACACTACGCTAAGGAATACATAAAACACTACGGTAAAATCTATCCTGCCGAAGCCGCCACGCTCGAGAAGGAGATGGAAAAACTCACTCGACTAATGATTGGGAGTAAGGCGCCGGATTTTGCAATGGAAAGTCCTGAAGGCGATACAATTGAGCTCAATGATTTCCAAGGCAAAGTAGTCTTATTGGATTTTTGGGCGTCTTGGTGTGGTCCCTGTCGCAGGGAGAACCCCAATGTAGTTGAGGTATACAATAAATACAAGGAACACGGCTTCGATGTTCTTTCTGTAAGCCTGGACAATAAAAAGGATCGTTGGTTGAAGGCGATTGAGGATGATGGTCTGGATTGGCATCATGTCAGCGATCTCAGAGGCTGGAAAAGTGAAGCTGCGGATTTATACAATGTCAAATCTATACCAAGAACCTTCATCGTAGACCGGGAAGGAAAAATCATTGCAAAGAATTTGCGCGGGGATGATCTTGAGCAGAAAATCGCCTCCCTTTTTGAGCATGAAGACTAGTATTTTCTTCAATATATGCCTGGCTTTTGTCTGGGGCTCTGTGCTTCAGGCTCAATCAGAGTCAGATGCCTGGGTGGAGCCAGTAGCTCTCGACAGCAGTTTTGTCCTGGATATGCGGTACGCTTCACCTCACAATTTTGCAGGTGAACAGCTGTATCCCTGTGCCAGATGCTTTCTAAGACCTGAAGCGGCAGTTGCCCTGGCCCGAGTGCAAAAGGCCTTAAGCAAAAATGGTCTTGGATTGAGACTTTACGATTGTTACAGACCGGCACCGGTCCAACAAAAGCTTTGGGATCAATTTCCTGACCCCAGTTATGTCACGCCTCCCTGGAAAGGGTCTAACCACAACCGAGGTCTGGCTGTCGATGTAGGTTTAACAGATAGTTGTAGTACGGAGATTGATATGGGATCTGGATTTGATCACCTGGGTAAGATTTCTCATCACGATTACAAGGGCCACTCTCCGGAAGTACTCAAGCGCCGAAAATTGTTAAAGGAAGCCATGGAAAAAGAAGGCTTTTCTGCCATTCGTACGGAGTGGTGGCATTATAATTATTACCAGGTGAAGTACCCGATTGATGAGTTCGAGTGGAAATGTAATTGAGGGTATATAACAATTGCGTATTATTGGCGTTTTCATGCAGCATGATTTTTGATAGAAAAGCATAAACAATTCAGTTGAATGAGTTCAGAGACGAAAGGTGATGTACAGGCGGTAAATGAATTGGCACAATCGTATGAGGATTTGAGGTCTGAGATTGGAAAGGTAATCGTCGGCCAGCAAAAAGTGGTCAAAAATGTATTGTTGACTCTGTTTGCGAATGGGCATAGTTTGTTGATCGGGGTACCCGGCCTGGCTAAGACCTTATTGATTAGTACCATTGCCGACGTGCTGGATCTGGACTTCAAGCGAATCCAATTTACGCCGGACCTTATGCCTTCAGATATTACAGGTTCGGAAGTTCTGGATGAGAACAGAAAATTTATATTCAATCAGGGACCTGTATTTGCAAATGTTGTACTTGCAGATGAGATCAATAGGACACCTCCGAAGACACAGGCTGCATTGCTCGAAGCTATGCAGGAGAAAGCAGTAACGGCTGCGGGTCGGCGCTATGAATTACCGAAACCATTTTTTGTGTTGGCGACACAAAACCCAATAGAACAGGAGGGTACTTATCCATTGCCAGAGGCCCAATTGGATCGTTTTATGTTTAATATACCGCTAGGCTACCCGACGAAAGAAGAAGAAATGGAGGTCGTTAGACAGACCACCTCAGATCGTCGTGTGACCCTTAAACACATTTTGAATACAGAGCAAATTAGCGCTTATCAACAAGTGATCCGAAAGATACCCGTTCCGGACAATGTCCTCAGCTATGCTGTGGAAACGGTGTCCAAGACTCGACCGACGGAGCATACAGCTGCAGACGTAGTTAAGGAGTACGTGAATTGGGGTGCAGGACCTCGTGCCTCGCAGTACCTGATTTTGGGAGCCAAAGCCAACGCTGCCATGGCTGGTAAGTATTCGCCAGATATTGAGGATGTGCGCGCTGTGGCACCGTTTGTTTTGAGGCATCGCATGGTGCGCAACTATAAAGCGGAGGCGCAGGGCATCGAAATGGATGAAATCATTGGAAATATTCTGTAATCACATACATCCTTTTCATCTTATTTAGCATCTTAGATTAAAAAGGATGTTCTCTTTCCGTCAATTTTTACTGAAGGCTTATTATTTTCTCATTCTGAGTGTCCTTTTAATATTGCTTGGTTCTTGTGAAAAAGGGGCACAAAGAAAGGGCGATATTCTAAACAGGAATTTGCCAAGTGCCTTTGGTTCTGTTGGCAGTCTCAATGTAATAGCGGATTCCAGTATCTGGAAGGGGCCAGTTGGAGACAGTATACGCTCCTATTTTGGCCGTTATTACCCCATATTGCCTCAAAGGGAGGAAAGCTTCACTATGCGGTTTTTCACACCCGTTGATCTCAACAGGCGTCCGGTTCGAAAAGAACTGACTAACTTTCTCATTCTCTCAGACTACTCTGATCAAACTTCACCAACCACAGAATTGACCAGGCAGGATCTGACCGGGGCAGTCAAGGACTCCACCAGGTTGATTAAGGCCAGGAATAAATGGGCCCGTGATCAAATGCTGCTTTATCTCAGTGCAGAAGGAGAGCAGGCGCTCATTGACCAGTTGCGTAAATACAAGGAGGTTATTGAGCGTGAAATATTGGCGCATGAAAGAATTTTACTTGAGAAAGAAGTATATGGGGCCGAATTGCATCCCGTCATGCAGAATCGTATTAGAGACAGTTTCGGCATCGATATCAAAATTCCTTTTTATTATCAGACAGCTATTGATAAAGAGAATTTTCTTTGGATCAGGGGTGAGTCAGAATACGTGAGCAGGAATATTATGTTCCATCGCTTGCCTTATCAAAGCCAAGAACAATTTACCCAGGAGTATATAATGTCTTTAAGGGACAGCCTTGGGAGAAATATTAGCTCCACGATTGAGGGCAGTTACATGATTGTCAATGATATTGATTTGCCGTTGTATTTCGAAACAAAAGAGATCAACGGTCATTATGCCGCGGTGCTAGACGGCATCTGGGAAATGGAAAACGATTTTCTTGGAGGACCTTTTACAAGCCATCTAATGCTTAGTCCAGACAATGATTATCTGGTTTTTATCGACGTGTTTATCCATGCGCCCGCCAAACCGAAACGGGATTTAATGAAGCAATTAAAACACATCATATCTACCGCAGAATTCACCGGAAACAAGAGTCCGGGAAATGAATGATTCATTTCCCGGTCGATGTAATTTCAATTTACTTTTTGAGATAATTCATACTCTCTTTAACGAACTCCGTCAGGTCTTTGCCTTTCAGCATACCTTTGTTGAGTAGTGCCAATGAGTATAGGTGTTTGGCCAGAGACAAGCGCTTCTTTTCATCTTTTTCCTTGAGAAGCTTTTCAGCTATCAATTCGTGGTTACTGTTGATGACGACCTGGCTCATGTCCATATCCATTCCTCCAGGCATTCCTCCCTGCATGGCTTGCATTTCCTGAAATCTTCTCATGAACTCTGGATGTACGATCATGACAGGATTTTCCTTGGGGGACAGGGCTTTCAGCTCAACTTTTTTTCCTTGGGCTTCACCCAAAATAGAAGTAAAGACCGTCTTCACCTGCTCCTGCTCTTTCTCATTAAGTGCAGACTCCTGATTGTCTTCCTTCTCCACAAGTTTTGAGGGTATTTCGGAATCCACCCGAACAAAACGGAGGTTTTGTTCCTGTTGCTCAATGGCTTGTATGAAGTGGTTGTCAATCACATGATCCAAGACGGCTACATCGTAATTATAATCTTTAACCTGTTCAATGTATCCGTGTTGTCCATCGGGATCATTGGCATAAATGATGACAGTTGTATCATTCTTGTCCGTTTGGTTTTCTTTGATGTGCGCACGATATTCATCAATCGTGTAGCTTTCCCCCTGGAGATTTTTAATCAAGGCAAAGTCTTTTGCTCGCTTGTAAAATTTTTCATCCGTGATCATTCCATATTTCACGATCGGACCTACATCCGGCCATGTTTCCCCGAATTTTTCCTTGTCTTCCTTGTACAACTCCTTGAGTCGCTCAGCTACTTTTTTCGAAATGTAAGAGCCAATTTTCTTGACATTGCTGTCTGACTGGAGATAACTTCTTGATACATTCAAAGGAATGTCCGGCGAGTCAATGACCCCATTCATCAGTGTGAGAAATTCTGGTAAAATTTGTTTGATCTCGTCCGTAACGAAAACCTGGTTGCAATAGAGTTGAACCTTGTTGCGGTTTTGTTCAAACTGGTTGTTAAGCTTGGGGAAATATAGAATACCAGTCAACTTAAAGGGGTAATCGATATTGAGGTGAATCCAGAATAAGGGTTCCTGAGCAAACGGATACATTTCACGATAAAAAGACTTATAGTCTTCATCTGTAAGATCTGAGGGTGATTTCTTCCATGCCGGGTTAGGATTGTTGATGACCCGATCGACTTCTTTCTCTATCTTTTCATCTCCTTCACCTTCTGTAACGGTTTCTTTACCGAAAATAATTTCGACAGGTAGAAATTTACAGTAGGTCTCCAGCAACTGTTGAATTTTGGCCTCTTCCAGGTATTCCTCTGCGTCATCAGCAATATGGAGATGTATTTCAGTCCCCCGGTCTTTTTTATCAATTTCTTCTAACTCGTATTCAGGTTCACCATCACATGACCATTTGACGCCCTTAGAATTTTCCTGGTAGGATTTGGTGAGGACTTCAACCTTTTCTGCGACCATGAATGCCGAATAAAACCCTAGTCCGAAGTGACCGATAATTCCTTCTTCACCTTTGTATTTTTCCACAAATTCTGCTGCACTGCTAAAGGCTACCTGATTGAGGTATTTTTCGACCTCCTCTGAGGTCATACCTATTCCGCGGTCTATTATTTTTAAAAGTTTTTTCTCTTTATCGAGTTCGATTTTTATGTGCAAGTCTCCGATTTCCCCCTTGTATATTCCTTTATTGGCCAGGGTTTTAAGTTTTGTTGTTGCATCCACGGCATTGGACACTAATTCTCTTAAAAAGATTTCCTGATCCGAATACAGGAATTTCTTGATGATGGGAAAAATATTCTGAGTTTCGACTGAAATGGCTCCTTTTTTCATAAGGTCTTTTTTATGGTTGATGGCACAAATAGGATGCCATGAGCATTATACGGTCAAAATGACTGTATTTCTGACAAATAATCTATTCCCAAAGAAAATATGGCATCATAATTGGAGAATTAGATATGACATGCCTCAAGATCAGCCAAATGTGGCTTTCCTGGTGAGTAGAGTTGGCTACTGGGGGGTATGCGAACTTTTACTCACCTTTTTTAATCCTTTCCACTACCCTCGTTGTATATTTCCACTTTATTCTTAGATTTCTACAAATTAAACCAATCCATCCTGTTAGATGAGAAGAGAATTTTTGTCTTTTGCTGTGATCGTCCTTTTGGGGAATATTTTCATTGCCTATTTGGTTACCCCTAAGGTGCTTTGGTCGCTTGTCCTACTAGGTCCAATTATTTTATTGGGATTCTACGATATGTTACAGAAAAAACATACGATTAAGCGTAACTATCCTGTTTTTGGTCGAGGGCGATATTTTCTTGAGGAGTTGCGTCCAAAAGTATACCAGTATTTCATAGAATCTGATATTGATGGCACTCCCATCAATCGCATCAAACGATCTTTGGTGTATCAGCGAGCTAAAAAAGTCCTTGATACAAGCCCTTTTGGTACACAGGTAGATGTTTATGAGGAAGGCTATGAATGGATGAATCATTCTATAGGTGCCCTCGATGCACATGAATTGAATCAGGATCCACGCACAATAGTAGGTAGTTCACAATGCACCCAGCCTTATGCTTGCAGTATTTTCAATATCGGAGCGATGAGCTATGGTTCTTTGAGCAGTCATGCCGTAATGGCCTTGAATGGTGGGGCCAAGATTGGTGGCTTTGCGCACAATACTGGAGAGGGGGGCATCAGTCCCTTTCATTTGAAATATAGTGCTGACGTCATTTACCAGGTGGGTACGGGTTATTTTGGTTGCCGGGCTGCGGATGGTACTTTCGATCCGGATTTATTCAAGACACGCACAGCCGACGACAGAGTCAAAATGATTGAACTGAAATTGTCCCAGGGCGCCAAGCCAGGGCATGGCGGTATACTGCCGGGCAAAAAGGTGACGGCTGAAATATCCGAAATACGCAATGTCCCCATTGGAAGGGATGTTATTTCTCCACCATTCCACCGGGCATTTTCTACCCCTGTTGGCCTGTTGGAATTCATAGCCGAGATGCGAAGGTTGGCTGGGGGTAAGCCGGTAGGGTTCAAGATGTGTATTGGAAACAAGGGAGAGTTCATCAGTATTTGCAAAGCCATCCTGAAGACGGGAATTTATCCGGACTTCATTGCCATAGACAGCGCGGAAGGCGGGACTGGTGCGGCCCCACTTGAGTTCTCCAACAGTGTTGGCATGCCGGGAAGGGAGGCATTGATTTTTGCCTACGACACATTGGTTGGCTTTGGCATCAAGCACGAGATCAAACTTTTTTATGCGGGCAAAGTGTTGTCGGGCTTTGATATATTTAAGGCTATCGCCCTAGGTGCAGATGCATGTTATTCCGCAAGGGGTATGATGCTCGCTTTGGGTTGTATTCAGGCCCTATTGTGTAATAAAAATACCTGCCCGGTAGGAGTAACTACTCAAAACAAGGAATTGGAAGGTGGCCTTGTGGTTAGCGACAAAAAAGTACGGGTGGCCAATTATCACAGGGAAACTATTGTTAGTTTTTTGGAATTAATGGGGGCCTCAGGAATTGATGACCTGGACAAAATCAATCGACACCATATTAACAGAAGGGTAGGCAGTAACAAAGTAAAGACCTATGAGGAAATTTATCCAACGATGCCGGAAGGTGGCCTTATAGATGAAGATCTCTGGCCTATGGACTACCACTACGCTATGAAAACCAGTAGTGAGAATAGCTTTGGAATAGATATTTAATGAATCAGAGGACTTCCAATTTTGGCAAACTCGTTCCAAAATTCTGGAAAAGACTTACTTACGCACCCAGGATTTGTAATTTCTACTTGCATCGCTGAACTTAAAAGAGATGCTGCCATAGCCATGCGATGGTCTTTTCTTGGGTTAAAAGTCACTTTTTTGGGCCAATTCTCTGGAAAAGATTGCAACTCAAGAAAATCTTTTCCGCAATAAAATGTAACCCGCATCTTTTTTAGTAACTCATAGAGTGCTTCCTGTCGATTGGATTCTTTGAATTTAAGATTTCTGAGCCCGGTTATGGTGGCTCTGTGTCGCAATAAGGCCAGGGTGACTACAAGGGCAGGAGCGTGGTCTGGAGTGCTGTAAAGGTTTATGGATTCGGATTTGAGAGGTTTGATATTTTCTGATGAGTATGAGAAAGACATGCCCTCATCTGTTTCCGTCCAACTAAGACCCAGAGGGTGCAGCCAATTTAAAATGCTTGCATCTCCTTGTAAGGCAGTCTTTCTTAAACCGGGGAGTATTAGAAAAGAATTCTGCCTCAGGCACAACATGCACAAAAAAAACACAGCAGCACTCCAGTCTTTTTCGATTGTTGATAGTGCCTTGTAATTTTTATTTGCGAGCGCTTTAATGTGCCATCTCTCGGAGATCAGCGAAGAATCAATACCGGATTTCCGCAATATGTGGTCTGTTAATTTTAAATAGGATTTACTTGCTATTTCTTCTTTAAAGAGTATGCTTAGACCCTTTGTAAACCATGGAGCAATTAATGCAAGAGAGGAGGCAAATTGGCTTGATAGCGCACTTTTTATATAGACTTCCTTTACAGAGATAGGTCCAGGCAGTGGTTTGATATCTATATGAATGTCCCCTTGGACTTTTTTGGTTGCTACTTTCAGCCCTAAATTTTGTAAACTTTCTATCAACGGCTCTATGGGGCGTCTGCTCAACTGTGAGTCCGCAATCAGTACGACAGGTTTTTTACAAATAACAGCGAGAAAGGAAAGGGCGAAGCGAAAAGTTGTGCCCCCGCTGCCGGCGTGCAGTTCCGATTGATGCGGGTAATTGCTTAGTATTTGCCACAATTTCTTTACGTCATCAGCGTCGCCATAAAATTTACTTCTACGCAAATTCCCGAAAAGGGCATCCAGAATCATCACACGGTTGGCAATGCTTTTGGAATTTGGCAATTGAATCCGCGCAGAAAATGGATCATTGTACGGAGCTAGGACTAGGCTCCCGGGCATTAGTGCCAAGTGATTTGAAAATCAATGATCATTTCTGGGTGAAGAGAGCGGGAAACAGGGCAAGATCTTCCTGCATTGATGAGTATTGCTTTTTGCTTTTCGCTGTAGTTTTTATCAGGCATGGTCAAACGAATGCGAACTTTATGTACTCGTCTAGGATCATTGCGCATGTATTTGCCAATGGTCATGGAGGCTCCTTCGATGTCTATTTTATGTTTCTGTGCAGCGATGCCCATGATGGTCATATAACAGGAACCGAGCGATGCAGCTAGGGCATCTGTAGGTGAAAAAGACCTTCCGAGGCCCTGATTATCAACGGGCGCATCTGTGGTCCAATCTGTACCTGATTGTTCATGGACTAGATGGCAACTAAGTTGACCCTGGTATTCAAGAGAAATGGTCTTTTTCGCCATGGTTTATTTTTTGAAAGATGATGGAAATGAAAAAGTAAGTACTTATTGTGGTCGACTGGATAGGTTTATTTGTTCACTAGCGGCACAACTAAAACCGGAATTTCAGTTTTCCTGAGGATTTCTTCTGAAGTGCTACCAAAGATAAGATCGAACAGGTAGCCCTGCCTGTGGTAACCACAGATAATCATATCTATTTTCAGTTTTCTTGACTCTTCTACAATGGTATCTATGGTC
>DATFJT010000151.1:0-2523 GCA_035269065.1 Saprospiraceae bacterium
CAGGGCTTGTCTCTTGGCCGTTTTTTCAATCGGGGAGTAGCGCAATTGGAGTTCTTCGTTGTCTACCGGAGCCATTTCCAATACTGGTACTTCAGACCAGTCAAAAGGAATCTGCTGACTCTGAGCAATTAAATGAGTCCCGAGGGCCCACAAAAGAATCAAGTATATTCTCATGTACTGAGTGTTTTCGAAACTATTTCATAAATCGTAGCAGTATCACCCATAGTATAATAATGAAGGCAAGGGGCACCTTTTTCCAATAATGCCCTGGATTGTTGGATGCACCACTCGATGCCTACTTTTTTAACTGCTTTTTTCGTTTTGGCTTTTTGTACAGCATTCGTTAAGTCTGATGGCAGATTGACGTGAAAGATACGCGGCAGCGAATTAAGTTGATATGCTTTGGTGATGGGTTTTAGGCCCGGTATAATGGGTACTTGAATGCCAATGGCACGACAAGCATCAACAAACTCAAAATATTTTGTATTATCAAAAAACATCTGTGTTACGATGTAATCTGCACCGGCATCTACCTTTTGTTTGAGAAATTCGAGGTCTTTATCAAAATTGGGGGCTTCGAAATGCTTTTCAGGATAGCCTCCTACGCCGATACAAAAATCCGAGGCGCTACCATTGGCAATGTTCTTATCGAGATATACTCCCTGGTTCATGTCTACGGTCTGTCTGACCAGGTCGATAGCGTAATCATGACCTCCCTCGGTTGGTTCGAATTTGAGATCAAATTTACGCTTGTCCCCGCGAATGGCGAGCACATTGTTAATTTGAAGAAATTGGAGGTCGATAAGCACATTTTCCGTTTCTTCTTTTGTAAATCCACCACAAATCAAATGGGGGATGGCATCGATGTTGTAGCGATGCATAATTGATGCACAAATGCCCACTGTGCCGGGACGCTTGCGTATGGCTGTTTTCTCATAATAACCACTGTCCCGCTTTTTGTAAATGAATTCCTCCCTGTGATAAGTGACATCGATAAAGGGAGGCTTAAACTCCATCAGAGGATCCAGAATATTAAATACTGCATCAATTGACCCACCTTTGAGCGGGGGTAATACCTCAAATGAAACGAGGGGACTTCCCTTGGCTTTCTTTATGTGTTCTGTAACTTTCATTCGCGTACAAATTTCAAATATAAAAAGAATCAAACAGTGAAGGAGGATCGAGGAAATGTCTAAGATCCCTGTCCCTCGCCAATGCAATGCTTCCCCTTCAAAAATGTTCAATACTTCGGCATTCTTAAAAAATACGTAAATTGGACAGCAACTCCTATGGCGGGAAATCCGGCAGGTATTAAGAGGGAAAAGCAATATGAGAATAGGATACGATGCCAAGCGGGCTTTTTACAATTTCACAGGTTTGGGGAATTTTGCCCGCACCCTACTGACGGACCTCTTGAGGTTTGAACCTGACAATCAATATTTATTGTTCACTCCACGTGTTCACCGGAATGAGACCATTAATGAATTTCTGGAAGATATTGATGAGGCAGAAATCATTAGTCCTCCTCATCCCATGCATAGACTATGGAGAAGTTGGGGCGTGAGCATGACGGCCTCTAAAAATGGGGTGCAATTATATCACGGTCTGAGCCATGAGTTGCCTAGAGGACTCAAGCGAAAAAATATCCGATCGGTGGTGACCATGCACGATATCATCTACAAGATTTATCCTCAGTATTATACCAGTATTGATCGAGCCACTTACCAAAGCAAATCTAATCATGCTTGTAAGACAGCAGACCGCATCATCGCTATCAGTGAAAGTACCAAACAGGACATCATCGAAGAATTTAAGATTCCACCTGACAGAATAGAGGTGATCTACCAATCCTGCGGTGCCCATTTCAGAAATTTTTTCGATGATTTGGATGAGAATTTTGATTTTAGAAAAAAATACGATCTGCCGGATCGATACATCCTGTATGTGGGAAGCGTTATAGAACGCAAAAAATTACTTGAAACAGTGCAGGCGGTAGAACAGACCTACGGCGAGACCGGACTTCCTCTTGTGGTTATTGGGAGTGGTAAAAATTACATGCGTCGTGTGTATCAGTACGTCCTCGACCAGGAGTTGGAAGATCGGATTTTGTTCAGGGAAAACATTTCTTATCGCGATTTGCCTTACCTGTATTACGGAGCAGAGGTATTTATTTATCCGTCCGAATATGAGGGTTTTGGAATTCCAGTGATTGAATCGCAATACTGTGCTACGCCAGTCATTACTTCTTCGCTGTCATCCTTGCCTGAGGTTGGAGGACCAAATGCCTTCTACCTGGATGAGATCAGTTCGGACAATATTGCCTCTAAAATCAAGAAAGTGCTCGACAGCGACTGGACGCGTGAGGACAGAAGGGCGCAATACAGCGAGCATCTGGCCAAATTTGATCCGGAGAACATTTGCCGTCAACACCTAAAGCTTTACGAGGCCTGTCTGGGCCAATAAGAATCCTAGAGTCATCTATTTCTGAATGGAATCTGTATTTTTGGCATTGAGAAAAAATAC
>DATFJT010000152.1:0-9438 GCA_035269065.1 Saprospiraceae bacterium
GTCATTCATATAAAGAAGATTGATCCTGTCGGGAGAGGTCGGATCTGTCTCGCCTTGCTTACATTTCGCCAGGTAGAGGTCCATATCACAATCACCATCGACATCAGTAAAAGCGCTGCCGTAATTTCCGCCATTGGCAAAGGCTGTATCCTGATCAAATACAAATCCCAGATCCATCCCATTGGTAGATGCATTCCCGTAGTACAAAACATTGTACCCGATATCGTCGCAGATGAAGGCATCAATCACGCCATCCTCATTGACATCAGCGAGACTGATATTTTGGCTAAAGGTCTCTCGTTCCAATTGTTCTAATTCAAAGCGATTGTTCACCAGGTCATTTTTGTAGATAAAAGCTCCGTTCGTAAACCCAATAATGGCTTCATTGAAACCGTCTCCGTTTACATCTGCAGCTGTAATCGCCCAAACAGAACCCACTCCTTCAGGCAGGTCATCCAATTTCATGTGATGATATCTCCCATCCTCCAGTTGCAGGGAAAGCTGGAAATATTCCTGTCCGGGAACGGTCAGGACATCATCCCTGAAATCACCATTAAAGTCACTCACGCATAGCGGCAACACGCCTAACTGCTCATCGATAAAAAAGTCCTGAGATCTGTCCTCAAAAGAGAGGTTTGATTGAGCCGACAGGAATAAAATCGAAAAAGCGAAGGCGCTAATAGTCAGGATAATTCTCATTGCTGGCATGTTTTTTTATCTATAAAGTTATTAAAAGAACGCATATCATAACAGTATTGCCGCTCACTGGTTGATTCCCGACACCAAAGATATTTCCCAACGAAAAAGTACTTTTACACAGTTTTACAGACAGGCATCATTCCTGTCAGGCAGTCTATAGAAACATGAGATCATTTACAGCTTTTAAAATACTGGCATGGAGGGCTTTCCAGTTTATGGTTTTTTACTGGCGCGCTAAAAACAGATACAGGATTCATCATGATAAAATTTATGATTTCTGCCTTCAAATCCTGGATGACCAACGCCGGTTTTATCTATTCGGCGATGTACGCACCTGGAGAGAGGAATTGTCTCTCAGCAGGGAAATGCTGGAATGGACAGATTACGGGGCTGGCTCACAATCTGTTTATGGCTCTGGTTCTATTCGAAGTGTTCGCGCTGTATATCAAAGTTCCAGCAGCCCTGAATTCAAAGGAAAGTGGCTCGCACGCCTGGTGTGGTGGTGGGAAGCTGAAAACATCCTGGAATTGGGTACCTGTCTTGGCGTTGGAAGCTCTTACCTGGCAGGTGCTAGAAAAAAAGCCAGCTACACCGGCATTGAGGGGTCAGAGCGGCTTAGTAATTATACGAGAAAGGCACTTCGTCAAGTGGGTGCTTACGAGGCGCAAGTCATCAATGGAAGATTCGAAAAAGTATTACCTGAGCTTCTTGAAAAAGAGGATTTTGACCTGGTATTTATAGATGGCAACCACACCAAAAAAGCCACCCTGATATATGATAACATGCTGCGGGAAAAAATCGGGGGGCGATGCCTCCTCATATTTGATGACATTTATTGGAATTCAGAAATGAAGGAAGCGTGGAAACAAATTCAGCAAAAGTCCGGAAATGACCTTTGCATTGATCTTTTCTTTGTAGGACTCGTGTTCATCAACAGTTCCATGTTACTGAAACCCAGACAATTCTCCCTGATTCCTTTTACCTGGAAGCCACTGCCCTTTTAAGAGGAGGCTTTACCAGAAGATTTCTGAAACCCGATGGTCTTCTTGGGCGCTTTCCATTCACTTGGTGTATCCTGTGTACCCTGCACATCCCCCAGTTCAATAACCGAGGATACATCATCCTGAGATTTGGCTGCCCTCAGATTATGATTGCGAATAATCTGATCTGCCATCAGGCGAATGCGGCGTGCATTTCCAAAATATTTATCTCGATTGTCGTACAACTCGACTATTTGATCCCTTACCTCTTGAAGCGCCTTTTCGGCGATGCGGTAATTGGCCGTATTCAACATGTTTTTAAAGATCTGCAAGAGTTCCTCGACTGAATAATCCTCGAAGTACAACAATTGATCAAATCTTGATTTAAAGCCCGGATTAGAATTGAGGAACAACTCCATGTTGTCCGGGTAACCGGCAGCAAATAAAAAGAAGTCTTTTTTACGATCCTCCATGCGCTTAATAAGCACTTGTATGACCTCTGAGCCAAAATCACTCGAAGTTGACTGTGAGGGCTGGGATAAGGCATAAGCTTCATCGATAAAGAGAACGCCTCCTACAGCTTCATTTACCTTTTCGTCTGTTTTTATGGCTGTTTGTCCTACATATCCGGCCACCATACCCTGCCGATCCGTTTCTACGAGATGTCCGCGCTCCAGAATACCCAGGGCCTTGTAAATGGCGGCGAGAATTCGCGCAACGGTTGTTTTACCTGTCCCGGGATTTCCAATGAGCAGGGTGTGAAGATTGAAATAGTTTAAAACATCGTGTCCGCGTTCCAAATGGTAGCGCACCAAATCGACCAGCTCGTGCACCGACTTCTTTACCTTCTCCAGGCCAACCAGATTGTCCAGTTGTTGGAGGGCATATTGCAACTCCTCTTCGTCAATAGGCAGTTGCAGCCTGGGCTTAATGAACGCATGCTGAATGTTGAGTACATCCTCTTTGAGAATAGTCAAAAGTTCTCGCTTACTCAAGGCATCCGGTTCTTCAGTTTTCATGATTCGAAGTCCGAGATTGATCTTGGCTTTCTCAATCAAATCGTGGACAAACCGGGCATTGCCAAAGCTTTTGTCTCTTTTTCTAAAAGCCCGGATGATGATTTTCTGCAAAGCATTTTTTGCACCCGGACTTAATTTTACCTTTTGCTTTTCCGCCAGGTAAACGGCAATGTCCATCAATTCTTCGGGAAGGTAGTCCCTGAACTCGAAGACGTGCTTGAATCTGGACTTCAGTCCTGGATTAGAATCAAGAAAGAACTCCATCTCTTCCGGATACCCGGCAACAATGACTGCAAGATCTCCGGGACCATTGGACATTTCCTTGATGAGAATCTCTATGACCTCTTTCCCAAAATCCTTAGAATCATCGTTTTTCCGCGCCAAAGCGTAGGCTTCGTCTATGAAAAGCACACCACCCCGGGCGTTGTCTATAGCTTCTTTTACCTTAGGTGCAGTTTGGCCAATATATTCTCCAACCAGGTCTACTCGATCCACCTCGTGCACATGTCCACGACTAAGCAGGCCCATGTTGTGGTACAACTTTCCTATCATTTTAGCGACCGTGGTCTTGCCCGTCCCTGGATTACCTATGAATACCGAGTGTATATTAATGGCAGTTTTATCCTTGATTCCCTTGGAGCGACGCAGCCTGAGAAACTTGATGTAAAGGGAGTGATCCCTGATTTTATCCTTTATTTCCTGGAGACCAATCAGCTCATCAAGTTTTTTCTGCCAGTTGGAGAACTCCTCTTCCATATCCTCACTATGCGGCAAAAGAAAATTCGGCCAACCTGGCAAGAGCATCTGAACGTCTCCAGGCACCACCTGATCGCCTACAGAAAATGGAATAACTGCAATGAGCTGGTCCATAAAAACAAATTCGGCGGTGTAACTTCCCTCACGCCAACTTCCAGGTCGATTGGCGCCCCACCCGGCTGTGATTTCAATATCGGGATCCATACCCTGCACCCTGACGAGTTTAACCACTTGTCCCTTAAGTTCACGAGCGGCATTATAGAATTTAATGAATAGCTCGCAATGCCATTTTCTGCGTTGATTGTTGTTGTTGAGTTCCACATCGCAGTATATATATCTCGTTTCGTCTTTGTTGAATGCCTTGAGATAGCGACGATCCTCTTCAGGTTGATCATCATAAGGCCCCTCAAATAATCGAATGGATTTAACTGTGGCATACCGTTCAGGCAGATTTCTTTCCTGGTCTATTGCAGAATTGGTGTCACTTTCTTCAATATAAAAATACTTTGTGGAGATCTTTTTACCACCAATCCAAGCCTCCCAGTAGTAAGTGCCCCTTTTCCAGAAACTGCTCTTTGATTTGTTGCCCCATCCCTCACGCACATAGAGCGTCTGGTCGTATTTATTGACTTTTTTATGGTAATGTAAATCGCAAATTTCAGTATTTCCTTTCGCGTTGAAACACTTCAGGTGGATATCAGCCATCCAGTCCGCCTTATCAAACGACTTATTTGCCAAGCTCAGCTCGACGTAGATGAAACTTACTTCTGTCCGATCGAATACCTGGCGGTATTTCTTTTTATTGCCCGCCAACCACTCTGTAGAGGTATACACTTTAAGCGCTATAAATTTGAACGGCTCGAAGGCTTCTTTCTGATCGGTTGCTTTCATGTAGTTCTCAATGTCCTTTAAGTAAACTTAAATGATTTAATTAAATTACTCAATTATATGATTTATTATTGTGCTCTTTGACTCGAGGCTCCTTTAAAAGCCTGATTGTCAAATAGGATTGCGTGGCCTTATTCACTGTTGTTCGCTTTTTATAGAAATGAACGCCTATGTTGCGGATTGAGTTTTGATAAGATCATTTATTTAAAAACGGACCAGGATACTTGACATCAAGATCGCCCGGAAGCCAAAACCTGATAAGGAGGGCTTTGAATGGTGGAATAGGTTCATGGTTAGCGTTTTTGAACACAGAAATAATACTCTGCATGTCTAAGCTATTTGATGCATTTAGAAAGATTGACACATTCATTTTTGATGTGGATGGCGTTTTTACAGATGGTGGATTGCTTTTAGCCGAGAATGGCGATATGCTCCGAAGGGTGACCACCCGGGATGGCTATGCGCTGAAGAAATTGGTACAGAGTGGGTATTCCACCGTTATAATTACCGGGGGGAACAGTACCGGCGTGCAAAAGCGGTTTGAATCAATGGGTGTTGAACAATTTTACAGTGGAATACACGACAAAATTGGTCTGTACGAATCCTTGCTGGAAGAGGGAAAAATATCCAATAATAATTCCTGCCTGTACATTGGGGACGATATGCCTGACTTGCCCGTCATTAAGCGCGTCGGACTTGGTTGTTGTCCAACCGACGCCATACCCGAGGTAAAGAAAGTCGCCGATTACATCTCTCCTTACGAAGGTGGTAAAGGGTGTGTACGAGATGTGATTGAGAAAGTACTAAAACTCAACGAACAATGGTTCTAAAGCGCATCCTGCAAGATATGAGGGTGTTTTTTCGCCTTATCCGCTGGAAGAACCTGCTCATGATCGTTGTCCTGCAGTATTTCCTTCAGTATTTTTTCCTTATCCCTAAATTGGAGGAGCATCGCCTCACACCGGTATTAGATGATTTTCACTTTGCACTCCTAGTTCTGAGTACTGTCATCATAGCCGCGGGAGGTTATATCATCAATGATATATACGACTACAATATTGACCGCATCAACAAACCCGATCGACAAACGCTCGGAAAACACCTCAGTTTGAGAAAAGCCATGCGCTTTTATTTTTTTGTTTTGTTGATTGGATTGCTCCTGGCTGTTTACTTGGCCTGGTACGTGAATAATCTCTTCCTTGCAGGGCTTTACATTGGTGCAGTGATGTCTTTGTGGCTTTACAGCAAGGTGCTAAAGCGTACAGCATTGGGAGGAAATATTTTTGTTGGGCTTTTCTGTGCCTTCACTGCGATAATAGTGGCTTTCGCAGAAAGGGAAACTATTTTTAATGTGTTGGAGGGAGACTGGTACGACTTCAAAGATCTCGCCTTTCAATTTGGCATTTTCTCGTTGTTCGCCTTTTTTAGTACGCTTTTCAGAGAAATCATTAAAGACATCGAAGACATGGAAGGAGATCGGTTGAACAATTGCCACACGCTGCCTATCGCTTACGGCATTCCTTTCGCGAAAAATGTTGCCACGGCAGTGAATACTGTATTATTTCTCATACTGATCTACCTCGCAGGTATATTTCTAACAGAAGGACTCTATATGCGCCTGGTTTATCTCAGCATTTTTATTGTTTTACCAGTTTTGGCAAATGAGTTTTTGTTGAGACGAGCTAAAACCAAGAAACAATACCATTTTTTAAGCCAATTCGCCAAGTACATCATGTTTTCCGGAATTTTTCTCATACTCATTATGAAAGTCAACTAATGATTTCCAAAGATCATCCAATCGTTCTTGGAAGTGCCTCTCCTCGACGCAAGCAATTACTAGAGGCCATGGATATTGAGTTCACTGTTCGGGTGGCTGAGATTGAGGAAATTCTGCCTCCGGGCATTGCCCTTTCTGAAGCAGCTGAATATCTCGCCGTACTCAAATCAGAACACATTGAACGGTCGGAAAAGGAATTACTTATTACTGCAGACAGTGTGGTCGTAAAAGGAGAGGAATTACTGGGCAAACCATCCAATGCTGAAGAGGCAAAAACTTATCTTGAAAACATATCTGCTCAATGGCATACTGTTTATACCGGTGTATGCCTACGGCAAGGACATCGCATCGAGCGCTTTACTGATCTGACCGAAGTTAAAATGGGAAAGATAAGCGCTGAAGAGATCGACTATTACGTGGAAAGCGGTATGGCCTATGACAAGGCCGGCGGCTATGGCATTCAGGATTGGATTGGCTGGGTAAAAGTTGAGGCCATCAAGGGGTCTTATGCCAATGTCATGGGGTTGCCCACACATCGGGTTTACGAAGCCTTGAAAGGCTGGCATTAAAGCCAATTTCTCAAATCAAAAAAGCCAGCAATAAGCCGAGTAGAATCAATGCCAATCGAATGTAAGAGAATTTATGTCCTTCCGGATTGCTGAATTCAAATAGGACGATGGTGGCTATATGCAGAAATGATCCAACAACAATGGCTACAAATATAGGATAATAGAAGTCTATATCGGTTTGATTTACTGCACTGTGCCCAATCCAAATACCCAATGGGGTAGTCAAAGAGAAAATAATCAATAACAGCCAGGCCTGAAGACCCTTCAAGCCACTTCCCAATAAATAGGCCATGAGCGCAAATGCAGCAGGGAATTTATGAACAAATATGCCCCAAATATAAGGATGGCTATGATCGTGATGGGACATACCACTTATCGGCATTCCCTCCAAGAGGGCGTGTAGCGTGAGGCCTATAAAGACAGGGACCGCCTTAGACCACAAAAAACTGGATTGCTGCTGATTCTTATGGACATGTCCATGTTCTACTCCTCCCGTAAATGTTTCCAGGATAATTTGAATCAAAAAGCCCAATAAAATAAAGAGTGGAAGTTCTTCTCTGCCCCCTTGATTGAATACCTCCGGCATCAAGTGCAACACAGTAATACCCAGGAGAAAGGCTCCTCCAAAAGCGAGAATCTTAGGTCTCCACATTCTCCACCAGTCAGACCTGTTCCTTAAATAATAAGCCACGGATCCGCCAAAAAGAACTGAAAGGATGATTAAAGCAACAGCTATTTTCAAAAGCTCAATTTTTCATCCAAAAGTAAAACGATTCTCCCAATACCGTATCCAATCATTGAACCAAGTAATGCCCCAGTGAGAATATCAATGGGATAATGAACGCCCACAAATATCTGAGAAAAGGAGATGACACCAGCCCAGCCCAGCAACAGACCGGTGTAAAGTGGTCGCAGGGGCCAGAAATATAGTATTAAAAGGAAGGCGATGGCAAAGTGATTGGTCGCATGCGCACTGGGAAAGCTATATCCACTGCCGCAGATCACTCTTTCATCGACCTGTTCCATGGCATTGCATGGCCTAAGTCGCTCCACAGTTGGTTTGAGTATTCTACTACTGACCCCGTCTGACAGTGCCACACAGGCTACCACCCCCAGCAGATAAATCCAAATACGTGACTTCTTCCTGATGCTTAGCAGAACTATCCAGAAGATGTAGAGCGGTATCCAGATGTATTTATTTCTTGCGTAGACAAAAAAACTTTCCACCAAAGGAGGAAACTCCAACTGGTGTATGAGAAAAAAAAGCTCCTGATCCCAATCCGGCCACATCATACAACAGATTTGGTGTGAATGATCTGCCTGGGAGAAGATGGACTGAATTTACTCAAATCATAATTTCCCCATACTTCAAGGACTTCAAAGCCAAACTGGCTAAACAGCTTAAGGAAATCACCATGGGAAAACAAGCGCACCCGCTCCTCAAAAAAATGCTTTCGCTCACCATCCTCAACTTCAATTCTCTTTACGACTACATCCTCTTCAATACCACGGGTGATCGTGAAGCCTATGCCTTTAATCTTCTTATGTTCTCGTTCTACCAAATGCTTTTTGACATACGCAGGATTTAAGTAGTCCAGAATAAAATGTCCTTCATCTGCAAGGTTAAAACGAATATTTTCAAGCACACGGGCATGTTCGTCAATGGTCTCGAAATAGCCGAAGCTGGTAAACAAATTGGTAATGAGGTCGTAGAAACCTTCGCGGAAAGGTTGTCTCATGTCGTGTACAAAAAATTCCAGGTCCTCAGCTGACACCTGGTTTGCTTCCTCAATATTGCTTTTAGATAGGTCTATGCCCGTCACAAAATGCCCCATCTTATTCATGATTTGAGCATGTCGTCCTTTGCCACAGGCCAGATCCAGGATCTTCCTGTTAGGGCTTAGATCTATTTCCGGAAAAAGCCTCTTTATGAACATTTCTGCCTCGAGATCATCGCGGTGCTGATACAGTAGATGATAATAGGAAGAGTCAAACCATGAGTGAAACCACTCAGCCATTATTCTCAGTTTTGAAGGCACATAATTAGGAAAAAGGGGCGGAAAAATTTAATTTCCACGAAAAAAATGAGCCTAATAAAATCCATTTCAGGGATTCGCGGTACAATTGGAGGTAGAGCCGGTGAAAACCTGACTCCTTTAGATATCGTAGAAAGCACTGCCGCTTACGGTGCCTTGTTACAAAAAGAATCGTCAAAAGCCAAGGTTGTCATCGGCCGAGACGCCCGAATGTCAGGGCCATGGGTGCAGGAACTATGCATCCACACCCTTCGGGCTATGGGAATAGATATTGTCGATTGCGGCCTTTCTACTACACCTACCGTAGAAATGGCCGTTGTGGAACACAAAGCTCAGGGAGGGATTATTTTGACTGCAAGTCACAATCCCAAGCAATGGAATGCACTCAAACTACTCAACGAAAGAGGAGAGTTTATCTCAGCTGCACAGGGAGAAGAAATGCTGGAAATTGCCAGGAGTAGTGACTTTAGTTTTGCTGATGTGGACTCCATCGGTGCATTTGAGAAGGATGCACTCGCCATTGACAGCCACATTAATAAAATCCTCGAGTTAGACCTCGTACAAACTGAAAAGATTCAATCCAAAAAATTTAAAATTCTTGTTGATTGCATCAATTCTACCGGTGGCTTGTCCATAGTGCCCTTGCTCGAAAAACTCGACTGTAAAGTAACAACCCTCAATAACGACTTGTCTGGCGATTTTGCGCATCATCCT
>DATFJT010000153.1:0-4964 GCA_035269065.1 Saprospiraceae bacterium
CCTGGGTTAAAGGACAATTTTGGCTGTCCCTCAAAAAGTGATACAGATAGAGACGGCGATGGTACGCAAAATGCGATTGATGAGTGTCCCGATGTGCCAGGCCTGAGAAAGTATCTTGGTTGCCCCGACAGTGATCTCGATGGAATTATAGATAGGGACGACGATTGCCCTCAGGAATATGGTCAGGAAGCCACCAATGGTTGTCCTGATACAGACGGAGATGGAGTAGGGGACCAGGATGATAAATGTCCGACCATTAAAGGAGAAAGTACAACTGGATGCCCTCCTATTGACAAGGAGGATCGGGAGTACCTGGATGGTATCAAGAATGAGATAACTTTCGAGACCGGAAGTAGCAGACTGACCCAGTCCTCCAAAAATATTTTAAAAGAAGTAAAAAATATCATGGATGATTACAAGGGTCGAATTCTTTCTATTGAAGGCCACACAGACAGTACTGGATCTGAAGAGCGCAATCAAGAACTATCTGAGGAGCGGGCCAAATCCTGCTACAATTATCTGGTAGAGCTTGGAATTTCACCTGCCTCATTGCGTTATCGGGGTTTCGGAGAAAACAACCCGATTGCTGACAATATGAATGCTGCAGGTAGGGAAAAAAATAGACGCGTAGAATTTCATTTTATCGGGGAGTGATTAAACGCGCCTTGAAATGAGGAAAATCTAATAGAGCTTTTCTACAGCCTCGGCAATCCGTTTTGCAGCCTGTATTAACTCTTCGTCTTTTGCGGCATAGGACAACCGTATACATTCTTCCGAGCCGAAAGCTGAACCCGTTACAACTGCTACATGTGCCTCCTGTAGAATAAATTCGGAGAAGTCATTCGCATCCTTAATGGTTTTGCCGGCATATTTTTTTCCGAAGAAATAGCTGATGTCTGGTAGTAAATAGAATGCTCCTTCCGGTTTGTTAATACGAAATCCTTTTATCTCTCCGAATAATTTCAGAACAAGATCCCTGCGCCTAAGGAAAGCATCTTTCATGTCGTTGATCTCATCTCGATCGGATGCTATCGCAACAGCAGCTGCTTTTTGACCGAAAGAGCAGGCCCCACTTGTAAACTGACCCTGGATCTTACTGCAGGCATCTGCCAACCACTTAGGAGCGCCCATGTACCCAAGCCTCCAACCAGTCATAGCAAATCCCTTGGACATGCCGTTGACCGTGATAGTTCGGTCAATCATTTCCGGTAGCGCACCTATGGAGAGATGATCTCCCTGGAAATTAATGTATTCGTAGATTTCATCTGAAACTACCATGACCTGTGGATGTTTTAAAATGACAGCTGCCAATGCTTCTAGTTCCTCACGATTGTATACAGAACCTGTAGGATTACAAGGAGAAGAAAAAAGTATGAATTTTGTTTTATCACTCAGGCATTTCTCAAGCTGTTCTGCATCAACTTTGAAATCTTTCTCTATTCCTGCTTTTAAAAAAACCGGTACTCCTCCGGCCAACCTGATAATCGCGTCATAGGATACCCAATATGGAGTGAAAACCACTACTTCATCTCCTTTGTTAAGGAGCGCTTGAGCGATATTGGCAATGCATTGCTTAGCGCCATTAGATACTACTATCTGATCCTTTTCGTAATGGAGTTGGTTTTCAGATTTGAATTTTTCACTAATGGCATTCCTTAACTCATTGATACCTGGTACAGGACTGTATTTGGTATAGCCATCGTCAAGGGCCTGTTTGGCAGCAGTTTTAATGAATTCAGGAGTGTCAAAATCTGGTTCCCCGAGGCTTAAACTTATGATGTCCTTACCTTGTGCAATCAAATCGCGGGCCATTTGTGCCATTTTAATAGTGGCAGACTCTTCCAAGGCACTTACTCTGTTAGACAAATTTTTGCTGAAGTCCATAAATTTAATTTGTAAGCTCTTCTTAGGGTTGATAATCAATGACGACGTTCTGCCGGAGTCTGAAACAAATAATTCCTCATGATGAGAAAAAGCAAAAAGCGCTGTCCGAATTTGGGCAATGATTTATTAATTGCTTGATTCCCTACTTAAACCTCAATCAGCTATATTCGCTATGCAGAATAGACTCCGCTTTACGAAAGTAATAGAAATTTATGTCCGCTAAAAAGTCGTCGGGAAAAAAGATACATAAAACTTCACTTCCCGGTTTATCCATAGTGATTCCTTGCTACAATGAGAAGGACCGCATAGGTGCCACCATTAAATCTCTCAAGAATTTTGCTCAAAAGTGGACTTCTGACCTAGAGTTAATATTTGTGAACGATGGCAGTTCAGATAATACCTCACAGATTATCCGGGAGCGACTGGAAAAATACAACCTTCATGACCTGGCAAAGCTTATTGAACTGGAAAGCAATAAGGGAAAGGGGTATGCGCTAAAGGAGGGCACAGAGCAGGCCACTTTGGAGTGGATATTGACCATGGATGCGGACAATGCTGTAGACGCAAGTACTTTATTTAAGTGGTTGAAGAATGTGGATGGACCTCTTGATAATAATACGGTCTACATCGCTTCCAGGGAGCTCGAGGAAAGCAAAGTGAGCAATACTTTCTTTCGACGCATTGCTGGTTTGATTTACAATTCTATTATTCAGTGGTTTACAGCGATAAACTTTAAGGACTCTCAATGTGGTTTCAAACTTTACCACAGGTCAGTAGCTCGTGATTTGTTCAGTCATTTAACCAGTTTTGGCTGGGCGCACGATGTTGAGCTTTTAGACCGCGCCATCATGCATGGAAAAATAATTAAGCCCATGCCGGTCGAATGGACAAACATCGAAGGCAGTAAAATCAATATGTTCAGTGACAGTTTAAAAATGTTTTACCAGGCTGTGGTCATAGGGGCAAAGAGTAAATGGCGATTTTTTGTTACCGAGGCCCTCACCAATTTTCGGACGGATAGCCAAGCCAGATATAGATTCCTGTTTTTTTTAGTGTTTCTCATAGCGCTTATCGTCATGCCATTATTAAGTTTGGACTATGGCGTGACGGGAGATGAAGAGGTGCAAAAAATTTATGGTGATAAAGCTTTAGCCTACTATGAAACAATGGGGGAGGATAAGTCTTGCCTTTCATATAAAAACCTCTACTATTACGGGGCCTTCTTCGAGGTATTGACGTCTGCAGCTGTGAAGTATTTGTTTTCTGAAAAAATCGACCCGTACACCGTCAGGCATTTTATCAATGCACTCTTTGGTGTCTTATTAATTCTATTCACTGGCCGACTTGCTTACAAAGTCTCAGACTCATGGAAGATTGCCTTTTGGGCGCTATTGTTCTGTTTTCTTTACCCCCGCCTATTTGGCCATGCCATGAATAACCCTAAGGACATTCCATTTGCTTGTTTTTTTACTATGGGCTTGATTTATATCGTGTCTTTGTTCAAGGAATTTCCGCGTATTTCTGTTAAAACCATCATTGGATTTATCATCGCATTTGGTCTCGCTTTCGGTATTCGCGTAGGTGCTGTTTTACTGGTCCCTTTTCTTGGACTTTTTGGTCTGGTAGCATTAATTTGGCATAGAAAGGAAATGACAGTAAAGCTATTTCTTAAAGTCCTTAGAAATGGTCTTGTCATGGTTCTTGGAGGCTACTTATTAGGTATACTCTTTTGGCCTTTTGCCTTGCAATCACCGCTTGATAACCCTCTGATTGCCTTTGGGGAAATGGGTAATTTTTCTACCGGTATTAGAATGCTTTATAATGGTTTTCACTATTGGAGTGACAATTTGCCCTGGTATTATTTGCCCCATTGGATTTTCATGGCTTCAACGGTTGTTGTGATCATCGGCTTTTTACTTTCTATCTTAAGCCTGGTTTTATGGAAAGGAAAGAATAGGGTGCTTCTGTCCTTGTTGTTTTTTGTTTTGATTTTCCCACCAGCCTACGCCATCCTGAGTGATGCAAGCTACTATGATGGTATACGCCACTTCCTTTTCATCATACCTGTATTGATTGTGCTTTCCTCTGTTGGATGGATGACAAGGGGGCATTGGTTACCTAGGAAAATGAAGTGGGCAAATGAGACTGTCATGTCTATACTCCTGATTCTACCCCTCTATTGGATGATCAGGAGTCACCCCAATCAGTATATTTATTTTAATGAATTCACAGGGGGCATTTCTGAGAATTATGGACACAATGAGATGGACTATTGGATGAATTCCATGAAAGAAACCTGTAATTGGTGGCTGGAGAATGAATATCCAAAACATGAGTCAGACTCCGTGGTAGTAATATCTACCAATGCTTATATACCAGTGGCACATTATTTAAGGCGTGCTGCCGACAACATTAAAATTCGTTACACGAGTTATGCTGAGAGAACTAAAGTAGATAGCGATTACGAAATTTTCTTTGTAAGATTCGTGAATAGAGAATTGTTGCAGAATGGTTACTATCCACCGGCAGAATCTCTCTACGTCAAAAAAATTGATGATGCCATACTGTCTTCGGTTTCATTGAGATTGAATGGTGAGGCAGAAAAGTCCGGTTCTGATGCGCTATTGGAAAAACGTTTTCAGGATGCAGAGCGGTTTTTTATAAATGCTTTTGAGGATAACAGAAAGGATGAAGAACTTTGGACGCAATTGGCCTACACCTATTTACAGTCTAATCAAGATGAGAAATTTATGGCGGCTGTTGATACCGTCCAGGCCATGACTGAATCTCATACGTCCATTTGTTATTTCTTGGGAACATATTACTTGAGAAAAAACCAGTCTGAAAAGGCTAAAGAGTGGTTTGAAAGAACGCTTTATTTCAACTCGAAACTCGCGATTGCCAATTACTATCTTGCCGGTATTTATGCCCGTGAGAATAATTCGCAAAAAGTGTTTGAGAATATCGTCGATTTTGAAAGAGGAGGTGGGGGAAATATTATTCAGGCATACAATCTCGGCATACAAGCTGCGGAACAGCTCGGTGAACGTGCCTATCTCGCCTTCTTTAAAGCCAAGAAA
>DATFJT010000154.1:0-6039 GCA_035269065.1 Saprospiraceae bacterium
CTTACAGCCATGGATAACTTCGAGCGAAAGATCAACTTGTCCTTAACGGGGTTACGGCGAATATCGAGGTAGCGGTATTTCATTCTAAGCTCCTCGCCCCCATCGCTTTCGTCCTCAATGGTAAATGGGGGAAGAGCGGACTTATTCAATATCTGAATATCCTGGACTTCAATTTCGACATCCCCAGTAGGCAGATTGGGATTTTTCGAACTTCTTTCAATCACCCGGCCCTGTACTTTCAAAACAAACTCACGTTTGCATTGACGGGCCTTCTCCAACAGCTCGGTAGAAGAGTTTTCCTCACTCAATACCAATTGAGTGATTCCGTATCTGTCTCTTAAGTCAATCCAGAGCAAAAATCCCTTGTCCCGCACGGTAGCCACCCATCCGCTCAGCGTAACTTCCCGGCCAATATGGTCCATCTTCAACTCTCCACAGGTATGTGTCCTAAACATCTCAAGCTTTTTAATGAATTGCAAAAATAGGGAAACACAGGCTGTCCACTCCCATGAATGCAAAGATTATTCTGATGGCGAAATTTCTTTCAGTTCTACTTCATCTTCAACAATGCGATAAACTGAATCTGCCGGCACTTCTTCAAATAGAGAAACCCTGTTCGATGGTTCTGCCCAATAAACCAGAATGGAGTCAATTTTTGCAGCATCTCCGAGTCCGATGTGCGCAAGGTGCGGGTTTCCCCCAAAAGAAGCATCGCTGCCATAGGTATGGTGAATTTCCCTTCTTCTGCCATTCTCCCTAAAGGTGAGCTTGACCTTTGAGTATTTCGCTGATCGATTGCAATCCTTTCCCTGCAATTGAAGTTTGACCCAGTGATTACCAAAACCCGGGTTGTCGAAAAGCGCATTCGAAAAAACATCCGCCTCGTATGCCCCTCCCATGACAGCAAATACATCCTGGTCTCCATCCAGATCAAAGTCGGCTATTCCAACACCGTGACCTTTCTGAATATGCCCGAACCCACCGGCAGAACTCACCTCCTCAAAGCTTTCTTCCGAATTCCCTATAAACATTCGATTGGGAACAACAGATATAAAGTGAGGAGTACCTGTCCCTGCATAGAAATCCAGGTAACCATCGTTGTTAATGTCTCCGAAGTTACAACCCATGGTAAACATAGACTTGAGTAATTTCGCCGTATCCGAAACATTGACAAACTTTTTCCCGGACAAGTTTTTGTACAAAAATGGCACTGACCTCGCCCCCTTCCCATTGATTTCATTCATATAATCTACCGGACAGTAGCGCTCACTGTTGTAATAGTAGGAAGCGACGAATAAGTCCTCATCGCCGTCGTTGTCATAATCCCAAAACCAGCAAGGGAAGCTTTCCGCTGGGCCTGCCACTCCAAAAGAATCTGCCACCTCACGAAATTTACCGGATTCGTTCAGAAATAGCATATTCTTCATCCCGTAATTGGACAGATATAAATCCGTCCATCCATCCTGATTGATATCCGCTGCACACACTCCTTTGGTAAAAGCAGAAACTGCAATACCTGCCTGCTTTGATTTCTCCTTAAAAGTTCCATCACCCTTGTTTTCAAAAAGCTCACTTGTGTACTTTGGGTCCCCTTTGGCCTCATTACCTACAAAGAGGTCCAACCAGCCGTCATTGTTATAATCCAGCCATACTGCGGTTTGCGTCGGCTTGAAACTTAAAAGCCCTGCATCTTTGGTCACATCAGAAAAAGTACCGTCACCATTGTTTCTGAGAAGGGAATTAGGATGATTGCCGAATCGTCCCAGCCAGCCTCCCCTGGTGATAAAAATGTCGTAGTCCCCATCATTGTCATAATCGGCGGACTTACAATTCAAACCTGAGGTCAGGCCTGCTATTCCGGCTTTTTCTGTCACATCTTCAAAGCTGCCATCCCCGTTATTGAATAGCAGCTGAAACGGGTCTTGCATGCCATAGGAAGTATTAAAAATATCTATATCTCCGTCACCATCAAAATCTTCAAGGGCTACACCTCCCGATAGTCCCATTCGCCCAGCACCCGTCTTCAATGCGATATTTTCAAACCTCGGAAAGTCGGACTTTTCTGTAGAAAGTGGCAGGCTTAATTCCGAATCCTGTCCCAAGGTCATCCTCGCCAGATTTTCAAGCCACAGTAAACTAAGATCATTCTCAAACCCTTTTTCACGAAGAAATTCAATCGTTTCCAGGGCTTTTTCCGCTCCTCCGGTATTTTGATGGATAGCTGTCTCATCGAGCGGAATGATGCAGGCATTGCCATTGTGAGAAGCGACACAATTTTTGTCTTCTGCCAGTCTCAGGTAGGCAACGACCAAATCAATAAGGTAATTTCTGTTCTTGGCCAGTTGGCTGTAATCCATGGATTCCCGGACATTTTCAAGCAGCTCAATGCTTTTCTCTGTATCCCCTGCAAATAAAAGTTCCAGACCATACATATGCATGCTTGGCACACTGCCCTGATTTCTTTCATAGATCTGACGGTACTCCTCGGCGCGCTTTTTATTCCAGTGATAATACCATTGGGGGCGACCATTCTCATAAATGCTGTCAAGCATGAGCTGCATATAAGCATTTTCCTCTCTGACTTTTGCAGACTGCTCAGGTAATTCTTTTTGACAAGCCTGCCCAAAAAAAAAGACAATACAACAGGTGATGAAGATTCTCATGAAAAAAATTGTCTTGAACAATTGAAGTAAGGTGTGCAAATCTGAGAACAATAATTGATTTTTTATTAAAATAGAGATCAAAAGAAACTCAAATGCTAGCAAAAACCTATGCCGGAGCCGTTCAGGGAGTGGATGCACAACCCATCACCATTGAAGTCAATGCCGGAGGAGCCGTTGCCGCCGGTAAAATCGGGTATTTTCTTGTTGGTTTACCTGACAACGCCGTCAAAGAAGGGTATCAAAGAATAGAAGCCGCCATCAAAAACATCGGCTTCAAAATGCTACGGCTGAAACTCACCATCAATATGGCACCGGCGGACATCCGCAAACAAGGGTCAGCCTATGATTTACCCATTGCCATGGGCATCCTGGCGGCTACAGAACAAATTACTGATCAGGGTTTTGAAGAGTACATGATGATGGGAGAACTATCATTGGATGGCAGCTTACGTCCTATTCGTGGAGCTTTACCTGTAGCCATTATGGCGCGCAAACTAGGATACAAGGCCCTAATCCTGCCCAGAGAAAATGCGAGGGAAGCCGCCATTGTCAACGACTTAGCAGTCTATGGCATGAAAAGCCTGGACGATGTCATTGCACTGATGCGCGGTGAGGGGGACCATCACCCGGTGATGGTAGAAACAAGAGAAGAATTCAGTGAAAACCTGAATGACTTTCAAGTCGACTTTTCAGATGTTAAGGGGCAGCACAACATCAAAAGGGCCCTCGAAATATCCGCTGCAGGCGGGCACAACGCCATCCTGATAGGACCTCCAGGAGCAGGAAAAACCATGCTGGCCAAACGCTTACCTGGGATTTTACCTCCCATGGGCTTACCTGAGGCATTAGAAACCACCAAGATTCATTCTGTGGCAGGTCTATTAGGCAAAAATGCTTCCCTGGTTGCCCAACGCCCCTTTAGATCTCCACACCATACGATTAGCGATGTAGCCCTGGTAGGAGGTGGCTCCAACCCTCAACCTGGAGAGATTTCATTGGCACATCACGGTGTTCTTTTCCTGGATGAATTACCGGAATTCAAAAGAAGTGTATTGGAGGTATTGCGACAACCTATGGAGAGGAGAAAAGTTACTATTTCAAGAGCCAGCATTACAGTGGATTACCCCTCTAACTTTATGCTAATTGCTTCCATGAACCCTTGCCCGTGCGGCTACTACAACCATCCGGAAAAAGAATGCAATTGCGGACCTGCCATAGTTAAACGCTACCTCAATAAAATTTCGGGACCGCTTATGGACCGTATTGATCTGCATGTCGAAGTCGTCCCTGTCAAATTTGAGGAACTGGCGGAGCGCAATTACGAAGAAGAGAGCAGTGCTGACATCAGGAAACGTGTAGTGAAGGCGAGAAAGCTGCAAGAAGAGCGTTTCAAAGAATGGAATGATATTTATTGCAACGCCCAAATGCCCGGGCGACTGGTCCGCGAACTATGCACCCCTGACCAGGCCGGAGCACTCCTGCTAAAAACAGCTATGAACAAACTCAAACTCTCTGCTCGAGCCTACGATCGCATTCTTAAGGTGGGCCGCACCATTGCTGATTTGCGAGGCAGCGCATCAGTACGGGGCGAACATGTGGCTGAAGCCATACAGTTTCGCAGCCTAGACCGCGAAAATTGGGTGGGTTGAGCCATTTGCTTTAGCTTTGATAAAAAGAGTACATATCTCATGAAAATTATCAGTTATAATGTCAACGGCATTCGGGCCGCTGCCAAAAAAGGCTTGCTCGATTGGCTGGAACAAGAAGATTTCGACCTCATCTGCTTGCAGGAAACCAAGGCTCAGGACCATCAAATTCCGGAAGAAGCACTCAAAGAGATGGGCTATCATGTTTATCACCACCAGGCAGAAAAGAAAGGTTACAGCGGGGTTGCCATTCTAAGTAAAAAAGAACCTAAAAGCGTCAACATCGGAATGGGGTACGAGCTATATGACCGGGAAGGTCGCGTTCTGCAATTGGAGTTCCCGGAATTCACCCTGGTCAACACCTATTTTCCCAGCGGATCGAGTAGCGAAGAACGACATGATTTCAAAATGGAATTTTTAGAAAGGTACCGCGATTATATTCTCAAATTACGTCAGAATACGGCACCTCTAATTGTTGCAGGCGACTACAATATCGTACACACTGAGTTGGATATCCACAACCCCGAAAGGAAAGACAATCCAAGCGGCTACAGACCTGAAGAGCGTCAATGGCTTACAGAATGGTTCGATGAAGGATTTATTGACAGTTTTCGTCAACTACATCCCGGGGAGCGCAGTTATTCCTGGTGGAGTTACCGGGCAAGATCCCGCGAACGCAATAAGGGCTGGCGGATCGACTACATCAGCGCAGATGATAATTTGCAATCGTTGATTCGAGAGGCCAGACAAATGAACGAGGTCGTGCATAGCGACCATTGCCCGGTTCTTTTGAACATGGATTGGTCAAAAAAATAAATATGGAAGCCTACGATGTTATCATTATTGGAGCAGGCCCAACAGGCCTTTCTTGTGGAATTGCTGCTAAAACACATGGTCTCAGCCACCTCATTTTAGAAAAAGGTGCTCTTGTCAATTCTATCTTCCATTTTCCAACCAACATGACCTTCTTTTCTACCTCTAAGAAACTAGAAATCGGAGCTGTCCCTTTCATTTCTCATTCTGATAAACCTACAAGAAAGGAAGCGTTGGAGTACTATCGCCGTCTTCAGAAGGCACATGCCCTCAATATTCATTTTTACGAAGCTGTTTTAAGCTTGAATAAACAAGGTGACGAATACGAAGTAAAAACAACACATCATACATATCCTGCACGTCATGTCGTGGTAGCTACAGGATACTACGGCAAACCAAATTTGATGCATGTCCCTGGTGAAGACTTACCCAAGGTAAAGCACTACTACGATGAGCCTCATCCCTACGTGGATCAGCGGATACTGGTCGTTGGAGGAGCCAATTCAGCCTGTGATGTGGCCCTTGAGACCTGGCAAAAAGGAGCGGACGTCACCATGGTTGTAAGAGAGTCCGAATTATATGAGAAAGTGAAGTACTGGATCCGTCCCAACATCATCAATCGGATCAAAGAAGGATCCATAGTTGCGTACTTTAACAGTACAATTAAGGAGGTGCTTCCCGATTCCGTCACCATTCAAACACCTCAGGGAGAAAAAACCATTGGTAATGATTATGTGCTGGCCATGACGGGGTATACACCCGATTATGACTTCTTTGAAAAACTTGGGATCGAAATATCACAGGATAAAGAGAGACGCCCAACCTACGATCCTGAAACGCTGGAATCCAATTTGCCTGGAGTATACCTTGCCGGTGTCATTCTCAGTGGCATGAAAACCAGTGAAATTTTTATAGAA
>DATFJT010000155.1:0-3015 GCA_035269065.1 Saprospiraceae bacterium
ATACTACTCCCCTCCCCTTTTCCAATCGATGCCGTACAGTATTCTCCAACGCCATCTACGGTGAGAATGGCCGCCTCCTGGAAAGGAGATGGATAAAAAGCGCTGGCAGCATGCGAAAGATGATGTTCGGGAAATAAAAGACGTAAATTCTTTCTGTCAAAAGGCATGATTTCTTTCAACCCCTGCCGAATGTGCCGACGAAAGAACATTTTCTCATCCAGCCAAACGGGAATGGCTTTCACAAAACTGCGCAATCCACTGGGAGCAAAAGCATAATAAGTTTCAAGGAGCCGCTCAAATTTGAGCAGAGGTTTGTCGTAGAACACCACAGCATCCAATTCATCAATGGTACATCCGGCTTCCTCGAGACAATACCGAATGGCATTTTGCGGAAAGGACTTGTCGTGCTTGATGCGTGTAAAGCGCTCTTCCTGGGCAGCTGCAACGACCTGCCCATCCAAGCTAGCGGTAGCTGCTGAGTCGTGATAGAATGCTGAAATGCCCAGTATTTTCCCCATAGACTACAAAAATACAAAATGCAGGCCCGATTGGCTTAATATTCCTTTTACTGAAAAAGTAAGCCTATTTGCCTTAATCTTAGAGATGACATGGACGATAGATATATAATAAGAGGATGTTAGCCACAATGAGCCGACAGTCCTGGAAACTCAAGAAGAACCAATTGTGGTGAGAAAAGGAACAGCATTAATCAAACTGTGTGGTTATAAGTCACCCAAATTTCAAGACAAGTAAAAAATATGCCGTACAAACAGCGGATCGTTCTACTGTTGAATCCTAAGACTCCGATGATTAAAGAGTAAAATACATTACCCCTCGGCCCTGTCTATCATTTGATCTACACCTGAGGTGAACTGGTCTACTGTCTTTGTATAACCGGTCTTTCCCAGGGCATTGATATTGAATTGATTGTTTTCATCCTTGTCCATGAAAAACACCCAAATGGTAGGGAAGCCCGTAACCTTGAAAGCATTCTTCAAGTTGTTGTTCTGCTGACGGATATTATTGGGGATATTGGTGCGACGCGGAAAGTCCAGTTCCAAAAGAATGACGTTTTCTTCTGCCCATTCCTTGAACTCGTCCTTTACAAATACATTCGCTGCGAGTTTTTTACACCATCCGCACCAATCACTGCCGGTAAAATTGGCTAGTATGGGTTTGCCAGACTCCTGTGACTGCTGGTAGGCTTCTTCAATATTAAACAACCAGCCATCCTGTGTGGCTTTGTATGCGGATTGTGCCATGGCGATGGAGGACAAGGCAATGGAGATGACTAGGAAAAAAGCTATTCGACGGATCATTTCTTATAATTTCTCTGTAAATCTAAATCAATTGACGCAAAAAGGGGGCTAATTATTGCCCCCAATAGTATGAATTAAAAGAATTGACTGCTTCCTGACAAAGCATTAGTCCTGATACTCAGCCAATATCTGATTGGCATGGTCTTTAGTTTTCACCTTTTTAAAAACTTTATCAATTTTTCCATCTTCATCAATGACGAAAGTGGTTCTTTTTACCCCCATGTATTTTTTACCAAACATGCTTTTCTCACCCCAAACACCATATTGCTGCATGACTTCTTTATCGGTATCAGCCAGCAAGCTGAAAGGGAAATTGTGTTTGTTTATGAACTTGGTATGTTTTTCAGCGCCGTCTGGACTTACACCCAACATCTCAAAGCCGTGCTCCTTCAGCACATCGTATGAATCTCTCAGCGTGCAGGCCGCAGCAGTACAACCCGGGGTATCATCCTTTGGATAGAAAAAAAGAATTAGTTTCTTTCCTGCATAGTCAGAGATTTTAACCTCCTCTCCGTTTTCATTGACTCCCTTGAATTCAGGAGCCTTATCGCCTTCTTTTAATGTCGTCATAGTATAATATTTAAATAGAAAATGATTTGGTGAAACGTTTTTCGTTCCCTCTGTCATCGCTAACAACTATTTCGAGTAAGTGTTTGCCGGGAGCAGTTGTTTCCTCCCAATACAAGCGGCTTGATTTAGCATCGAACCGCATGAGGGTCCACTTCCCGTCCAGCGTGGCCTCGTATTCCAGGTCTTTCGCTTTGCCAATGGCGGGATAATTGTCGGACAGCTGCCAGCTTGCCCGGATGGATGCACCCTGGGGCTTCCAATACCTCAGGTCAATTTCTGGTGCCACGGAATCCACCTCAAGACTATAACGACCGAACTGTCTGACAGAAGCCACCAACTGTTCTCCTTTCATTATTCCTCCCGCGTTATACACCCTGTCTTCTTCCGGGCAGTAAGCCAGGAACAGCTGCTCCTCACACTGATCAGCTTGAAGATCATATGTCAGCTGAATATATTTGTGCAAAGGCACTACCGGTGTCCCGATTTGAAAAAATCCCTGCTCCTGCTGCACACTGAAGTGCATATCATGATAGAGCGTCCCCTTGGGAAAAAATAGGTTTAGCCTGCCCAGAGCAATGCTGTTCTCCTCTTCGTGACGCAATAGGTACTGAAACGGTTCACTCATATTGACCTCCTGGTCTTCTTTTTGACGCAGATAAAATCGAAGTTCGTTGGTATTGCCGCTAAAGTCCTTCGCCACAAGTCGTATCTCTTGAGGGTCGGTCGTAGGAGTGAAAAAGCCATCCTCCATTATTTTCTCATATAGAGAAAGCTGATTGCCTGGTAAATTAAAGAGGGCATAGGGTTTGACCTTGTCCTCCATTTTAAATGGATAATCCATGTGGGCATTGGCGTATCTCGTTTTGCTAAAGGGTACTTTGTCGTACTTACTGTGAAATATCAGGGTTTCATTAAGGTACATTTTCAGTTCGTAGAGTCCGTTTTTATTGACCCCTTCATTCTGAGGATCATAGGCATAAACACTCATCCCCATCAGTCCGCCAGCCACTTCAAGGGTATCCTCAGGGGTGGGCATTTCGGGAGCCTTCTGCCTATTAAGCGGTGTCTTTTTCTTATTGAACCAATGAAAATAAAGTTGGCGAAAGACAGGGCGTGTTTCATCGGG
>DATFJT010000156.1:0-2811 GCA_035269065.1 Saprospiraceae bacterium
CATTTACAGCACCTCTACCTGGGAGCGCTTCGAGCCATTGAATTGCGTCGGGATATTGCGCGTTCCGCTGTGACAGGGATATCTGGTTTCATTGATCAAAGAGGGGTGATTTGGAAAAGATCTGAATATGAGGAAACTGCAGCTTTAAAAGCGGATATTCACTTCAATGACTCCCGGACCTTTTACAGTATCTGGGGGGATATGATCGGGCGTTTGTCTGCTTTTTTCATGGTGCTCTCACTGGTTTATGCCTTCAGAAATTTTCTCATGGAGAGGAATGCCTAGGGGAATTTCTTATAAATATCTTTTCTATGGCATATTAAAATGAATCGAATGGTTTGATTATCGATTTTTCGAATACCAATTCGATATTGACCTATTCTAATCCTATAGTAGGATTCAAATCCCTGAAGCTTTTTTACATTGTTGATGGAGCTTATTGATCTGGCTTTTTCAATATCGTAAATCAGTAATTCTAATTTTTGAAGTGTTTTTTTATGGCTTATTTTTTTAGTGATTTTTCGAAAGATTTATCAAACTGAAGATTCATGATTCTCTTTTAGAATCTTCAGGATATTTTCTTTTGATACTAATTCTTTCGTCTCAGCCTTTTGCATTTCTAATCCTAAAATCAAATCCTCCAAAGTTTCATCTGATAATTCAATAATACTACCGCCGGAATCAGATACCAGTTCCTTGATCTTTTCTAATATAGATGAGTTAGAATGAATGACAATAGCTCCCATTATTTTTTAAATAAAGATATAATGATTCTTACTGAAGTTCCAGTGAAGGCATTTTATGAATAATACAACCACCATCAGACCAATAACAAGCCTCCATCTGCCACTACTATACTACCCGTCATGTAGGACGAAGCATCACTGGCGAGAAATAGGGCGATTTTGGCGATTTCATCCGGTTGGCCCATACGCTGCAGGGGAAGCGCTTGAATAAACTGTTTTGTCTGCTCTTCCATGGCAGCTATTTGTTCTTCTGTCATTTCCTCCTCAAACATTTGAGTGGTTCCCGGCGTCTGAACACCTCCTGGTGCAATGGCATTGACCGTAATGCCAAGCGGCCCGACTTCCTTCGCCAGGGCTTTGGTAAACATGTTCACCCCGCCCTTGGAACTGTCATAGTGTGACAAATTACCGGTGGGTTTCATGCTGTCTACAGAGGAAATATTGATGATGCGGCCACCGTGTTTCTGTGCTTTGAGGTGATTGACAAAAGCTTTGCACAGGAAAACCATGGCTTTGAGATTGATATTCATGGTTCGGTCCCAGAGGTCTTCAGTCATTTCATCTGCTGCCCGGTACTTAAAAATACCCGCATTGTTTACCAATATGTGCAAGTCGCCAAATTTCTCTAATGCCGCATGGACTATTTTTTCGGCGGCTCCCGGGGCACTGATGTCCTGCTGTAAATATTCTATTTTTCCTTCTAAAGAAGACACTTTCTTTCGACTGTCCTCTATTTCTGAGGCCTCCGCTATATCTACGCAAAGTACCCTGGCTCCGGCCAAGGCCAAATATTCTATGATAGCTTGACCGATACCCACAGCTCCACCGGTGACAATGGCACTCTTTCCTTTTAGATTCAATAAATGACTTACTTCGGAATTCATAATTGATTGTTTGCCTGAATATAACAATAGCAAAATTTATCAGGATGTCCTTACTGATTTATTCATTATTTCTTAAACAAAATTTAGAGTATGAGAAAATTGGTCTTTGACTGTGGGATGCTCGTCTACACTTCCATTACCGCGACCACCTGGTATTCAAGGTAGGCTGTGCCTTCCATTTTCGTATCTCTTCACAATTCTGAATTCTTCGTTAGTTCCGTTACTGCTCTTTTTTACATAGGGAAAGGTTCTCAGGACAATCTATTTTGGTAGAATGATGGGGACAGAGAGCCCAGGCAAGAAACCTTAAACAAGAGTGCAAGTTGGCTGGATATTTCGAGCCCTGGGCTGTATTGAGCCGTGATCGGAGTATATTTTTTAGAACATGTCCTTTTTGGTGTAGTCGTACTCGCACCATCCCGATAAGGTCAATGGTTGGAGCTGCGGGAAGTGCTGATAAATTTTAAGATTTTCTAAAAATGGCCTCCCGGATATTAAAGAAAGCTTAAACAGGGGTAGAACCTGTGAGCCACTGCTTCAAATACCCTAGATTTCCTAATATATCCAACAAATTTTCGGTTATGAAAAAGATGATTTTGTTGATTTTGGGGAATCTCTGGATTGGATTAACAAGAGCTTATGACATTTACTGCACTTATGAATTCACACCAGATTTAGATCGGGAAGCCAATCCTTTAGTGACGATTTTAGGTATAAAGGATTGGTCGATATTGCTCGCGATCATCGTTCCTTTAATTTTGTATTCGATGTACTGCTGGTACGATCAGTTGTATCGCTTTCAGTGGCAAATCTCAGATCAGGTAGCAAGTTTTGAGGATTTCTTCACTCTAAATTATTTTGGTGAAAGGACGAGGTGGTTCAAAGTACTTTATTCATTTCCTTTGTCCCTGAGACAAAACCACAGGCTTGCCACAATATTCCTGCCTCCGGCATTGATGTTGGCCGGAGTCATGTCCACACTCATGTGGATGGGCATCAGGTCTCCCTGGGATTGGTATGCAAGCATTCACAGCCCTTGGCTCATTTGGACTATGCTTACAGTCGGTACTTTTATTATTTTTTACATTAGAATGAAAATGGCCTATCGGCAATTCTTATTCAAAACAATTGATTAGACCATGATGGTAAGAATGACGCTTATTTTTATGCTCTTCAGTACA
>DATFJT010000157.1:0-9952 GCA_035269065.1 Saprospiraceae bacterium
ATATTACGGTCAGACAGCAAATCCCCCTTGTAGAGGGTAAACCAGGTCATGCCTATATCCTTGTCGGTGTTAGAGAGCACAGCAAAAGCTTTCTTCAACAACTGGAAAATATGGATCTCATTCTGGGCGCAGAGCTAGAGATCACGGACCGGTTTGAATTTGATCAGTCCATGAAAGTATTTGTCAATGGCGCCAAAGAGCAATTCCTGTCACAGAAACTCAGCAGTAATCTTTATGTCCAAAATCGAAAAAATGGTTAATCGAAAAGTGTACATATTTTGGATTTGGATTTCAGTTTTGGGTCTCACGACCGCGCAGGAATCCCAATTGGTAGCAACGGCTTCCATCATGCAGGACATCGTTTCCAGAGTAGCCGGACCTGATTTTCCAGTTGAAAGCATTGTCCCCTTAGGTGGGGATCCACATATATACAATCCAACGCCTTCGGATGCGCAACTGATCAGCCAGGCAGAGCTCATTTTTAAAAATGGGCTCACTTTTGAGGGCTGGCTCAATAAGCTCATAGAAAATTCGGGTACGGACGCAGAGATTATTCTGATGACAAAAGGAGTACCAACGATCCGGAGCCTCAAATACAAAAATTCTACGGATCCACATGCCTGGATGGATGTGTCTCAAGCAATGAGTTATGCCAAAAATAGCCTGGATGCTTTGATAAAATGGAAACCAGAAAAAACCAAGGTTTTTAAAAGCAATTACGAAGAGTTTATTGGAGAATTGAAAGCATTGGATGCATGGGTTTATCAGCAAATCGAGGGTATTCCTGCGAAAAAGCGCGTTCTGATTACCTCACACGACGCCTTCCAATATTATGGCAGGCGATATGGACTGGAATTGGTGGCGCTTTTAGGAACAACCACAGATGCTGAAGTCCAAACGAGTGATGTCATGCGCGTGACCGAGACCATTCGCGAGCGACAATTGCCCGCCATATTTATCGAATCCACCATCAACCCAAAGTTGATGAAACAATTGGCTCAAGACAACAAAGTATCTATCGGCGGAAAGCTTTACGCAGATTCTTTGAGCGACGAAAAAGGCCCTGCTAACAACTATATCGACATGATTCGCTACAACACGAACACCATTGTAAAAGCACTGAGTGCCCCTGCCTCAGTAAATGAGCATAAAAAGGACACCTCCCAATTGTCCGGCATGCTATACTGGATCATTCCCGTCTTGCTCATTGTTATGCTCTCAGGGTTTTATTTTGCCAGAAAAAACTGATTTTATATGGCTCTACCGATAGAAATAAACGGCTTATCCATCTCCTATCAATCCAAACGGGTATTGACCAATATCTATCTCAAGATACATCCGGGCAGAATCTACGGACTTGTGGGCCCCAATGGGGCTGGTAAATCGACCTTATTTAAGGCTATTTTGGGGCTGATTGAACCAGATGTCGGAAACGTCACCGTATTTGGAGAGACCATTAAAAGACACCCCGAGCACATTGCGTACGTACCCCAAAAAGATGAAATAGACTGGGATTTTCCCGCAACGGTTGAGCACATTGTGCGCATGGGGCGCTACCCTTTTAAAAAGTTGTTACAAGGCTTCAATCAAAAGGACAAAGCATTGGTTGATGCTGCGCTTGAGAAAATGGATTTGCTTGACTTGAGACATCGCCAAATTGGCAAATTGAGTGGGGGCCAACAACAGCGTGTTTTTATCGCCCGCGCCCTGTGTCAAAATGCAGAGATTTATTTGCTTGATGAACCCTTTGTGGGAGTAGATATGGTTACCGAAAACACCATCGTGGATACCCTCAGATCACTTAGGAATAAGGGAAAAACGGCAGTTGTCGTCCACCACGACCTCAATACGCTCGAAGAATATTTTGATCACACCATTTTACTCAACCAAAGGCTCATTGCAAACGGCCCCACCAAAGAGATTTTTACTCAGGACAATCTGGGCAAGGCATATGGACCACAATTGAACATTCTCAACAAAACCAAATTTTGATAAACTTCTAATTTGGTTCCTGCACCGACTCGTACATGTCCCTCACCTCTTTTTCCGTAAAATTGGTGCTCAAACCAGTCTGATAAATGTATTCTCTGTCACCCTTGATCTTGACATACCGAAAATCGAATGAAGGCATAGAGTCAATCAGGTTTTTAAATATAAAACCTCTATCCTCTTCCAATACGAATTCTGAAAAATAGGGGTTTAGTTCCGTTTGCTTTTTTACGTAGGTGAGTAAGCCGGTCTCATCGCGGTCTGAGGATTTACTGACCATAATCTGAATACTAAAATTACTTGATTCATGTATGACTGTGATGTCCTTCATGAATGCCAAATCATTGACATCCACTTTAGCGCTGTCCGGAGCCATTAATTTGATGGGAAACCCATATTCCAAGAGATTTAATTCTTTGTATTCAGGGCCAGAATTGTTGTTACAAGCCAAACAGGTAAGCGCAAGGACAAAGGATACCACAACAGCCTTCTTCAAAGTATTCATGAATTTCAATTTAAAAAAATAAAAGATAGGAAGAATCTCTTACTTTCATGAATACCGGGGCAATCACTCCCGGATATTACGCCACTGACAAAATATTGAATCTATTTAGTCTTAATACTACAACCAATGGCTTTTGTCATGGCCGGATCAGGCTGTGCCCCGGCTTGCAGCGCAGCTACAGCATCCTTTAGAAAATGGACCTCCACCTTGGATGGATCCTTGTAATTATCATCAATTGCACCTACATATCGTATTCTACGTTCATTGTCCAAGAGGAATACATGAGGCGTGCGGGTAGCTTCAAACTTTGGATACACTTCTTGACCCTCATCAAATACGTATTTAAAAGGAAAATTTTTCTCGGCCGCACGTTCTTTCATCTTTTCAAAACTGTCCTCTGGCTGCACTTCAGGATCATTGGGATTAATCGCAAGTACCGGATAACCTTTAGAAGCATATTCATTGTGAAAATCAATGATTCGATCTTCGTACTTCACAGCATAGGGACAATGATTGCAAGTGAAAATGATCACCACGCCTTCAGAATCATAATCACTGAGACTAACCATTTCCCCATCGACATTCTTCAGCGTGAAATCTTCTACCTCGCTACCAATTTCATAGCTCATCTGGGCTTGCAAGGTCATAGCAAATACCATAATCCCGAGGATCAATAGGAGAGTTTTCTTCATCGTATTCAATTTTTGTTCGGAAGGATAACTCGATTCTTACAATCATTGTTGTCTCCCTTTTACTCTAAAAAGTTTAGCAATTCATCATAATCACTAAACTTACCTTCGTGAAATACCTGATCACTACCGTTCTTAAATACAGTAGCCGGAAGTGCCCCGGACCATCGCTCATCGACCTTGCTGACCCATTCATGAGCCGCTGGGTCATCCAGTAAAAAATGCCTGCCCGGTAGTTCATTTTCTTGAATAAAAGGAAGTAATTTGGATGCTTTTTGAGAAGGAAAATCAAGGCTGACAAAAACAATTGTGAGATTCGTTCTTTGTTCCTTCACCTTCTTAAAATAAGGCAATTCGGCAACGCAAGGGGCACACCAGGTCGCCCAAAAATTAATCAAAACCGGCTGTGCATCATCTTCTATTGCCTCCAGTACTTCTTCCAATTGTGGGTAGTCCACTGTGGGCACCTCCTGGGCTTGCGTATTCCAACCTGCAATCACCCCAAAAATTAATAGGGATATCCTTATCATAAATCTGTCAATTGAGGCGGTAACGAATTTGCATTTTTTCCAATTCCTCTACCAATTCCGTGCATATTTTGACTCTATGGCTGGCTGATTCCATAAGCATTTTGATCTTGTTCTCACTATCGACAATCTGAACGGAAAGCAATTGATCACCTGCATAATGCTCTGCCAGCTGTTCCATCTTTTCAATCACATGTTCATCCAAATCCCTGAGCCGTATTCCCAGGACAATGCTCTTGGTCTGGTTTTCACTAAGTGACTCTAATAATCCAATCTCAGCAATGTTGAAATAGATCTTTTTGGTTTTCCAATATTCTGAGAAACTGCCTTTGATATAAATAGCCGCACCATCAGTAATCAAGTGTTGAAAATTGCTAAAATTTTCTTTGTAGAGGCCCATATTCTCAGTACCCCTGTAATCTAAAAGATCAAACCTGCAGTATCCATTTCCTCTTTGGTTTTCTCCACGGTATACATTGGTGACGATACCAGCAATGGTCATACGCCGTTTGTCTTTTTTCATATCATCAAACTGGTCCAGGGTACAACTGACCATTTTCTTCAGTTCCAACTTATATTCATCAAGTGGGTGCCCACTGGCAAAAATACCAATGACATCCTTTTCCATTTTGAGCTTCTTGCTCTTGGGCCAGGGGGCAACTTCCGGAATTTTTGGAGCAGGAATTTGTACGTCCTCAGAATTTCCAAAAAGGGAATTCTGCATTTCCATTTGATTTTTGTTGAAGGCCTGACCGTATTTGAGTAATTGCTCAAGAAAAATGGTCCCATTGTCTACAGGAGCGAAGTAATGGCTTCGATACATTCCTTCGAAACAATCCATTCCGCCGCCAAGCACCAGGCTCTCCACGGCCTTTTTATTGATTTGGTGCCGTGTAATGCGGCGAACAAAATCGAACATGTCTTTAAAAGGACCTTCCTTCTTTCTGTCTTCTACAATGTCCTCCACGACAGCTTGACCTACCCCCTTAATTGCCGTCATCCCAAATCGTATTTCGTTGTCTCCCGTTACAGTAAAATCAATTAAGGACTCATTCACGGATGGCGGCAGTACTTTTATGTCCATCCGGTTGCACTCTTCCAGAAAGAAAGACAGTTTGCTGATGTCATTCTTGGAATTGGTCAGCACAGCTGCCATAAATTCTGCCGGATAGTGCGCCTTCAGGTAAGCTGTCTGGAAAGCGATGAAGGCATAGCAGGTAGAGTGGGACTTATTGAATGCGTATTGAGCAAAAGCCTCCCAGTCCTTCCATATTTTATTGAGAATTTTTTCTTCATGACCATTCTTCTTCCCTCCCTCAATAAACTTCGGATAGAGTTGATCAATGAGCTTCTTCTTTTTCTTACCCATGCCCTTCCTGAGCATATCGGCTTCCCCTTTACTAAATCCGGCAAGTTTTTGCGACAGCAACATTACCTGCTCCTGGTAGACAGTTACACCATAGGTTTCCTCGAGATACTCCTCCATTTCCGGTAAATCATAGGTGATTTCCTCGTCACCGAATTTTCTACGTACAAAATTTGGGATGTACTCCATTGGGCCGGGACGATAGAGGGCATTCATGGCAATGAGATCTTCGAATTTCGAGGGTTTCAGGTTTTTCATGTGTGCCTGCATCCCGGGACTCTCATATTGAAAGATTCCAATGGTCTCTCCCCGCTGAAATAGATGATAGGTTTTTTCATCCTCTAAAGAAACCCCCTCAATATCGATTTCTATTCCCTGTCGCTTTTTAATGATCTTGACCGCATTCCGGATGATGCTGAGGGTTTTCAGGCCAAGAAAATCCATCTTCAGCAATCCGGCCTCTTCAGCCACATCGTTATCAAATTGGCTAATGAGTAAATTGGTGCTCTTGTCCGTTTTTACCGGGACATACTTCGTGATTTCATCGGGTGTGATGACAATCCCACAGGCATGGATACCAGTGTTCCTAATGGAGCCCTCCAGCTTCTTGGCGGACTGAATCATTTTGCCGTGTAAATTGGAAGCCTCGGAAAGCTTTCGAAACTGACGCGCCTTTTCTAAATCCTGGCTGTTCAACTTTGATTTTAGCTTGCCGTCAATATCGCCCTCCGCCAAAACTCCATTGAGACTGGCTCCAAGTTGTTCTGGAAATTGCCCAACAAGCTCATTGACTTCATTTAGCGGAATATCCATCACCCTTCCGACGTCTCTCAAGGCACTTTTCGCACCCATCGAGGCATAGGTAATAATTTGAGCCACCTGGTTCCGGCCGTATTTATCCACCACGTAATCGATGACTTTCTGCCTTCCTGAATCATCGAAATCAATATCAATATCCGGCATGGAAATCCGCTCCGGGTTGAGGAATCGCTCAAAGAGGAGGTCGTACTTAATCGGGTCTACATTAGTAATCCCCAGGCAATACGCTACTGCAGATCCCGCTGCCGAACCTCTTCCGGGTCCCACTGACACATCAAGTTTACGGGCGGTCGCTGTAAAATCCTGTACAATGAGAAAATAACCGGGATAACCGGAATTATTGATCACCTGAAGTTCATAATTAAGGCGCTCTTCGATTTCCGGGGTAATCGACTTATATCTTTGTTTCGCTCCTTCAAAAGTCAGATGCCTCAGATACGATTCCTGGCCGTCAAATCCCTCAGGCACCTGGAAAGCCGGTAACAGGACGTCTCTTGCCAGCGAAATTGGCTCAATCTTGTCCATGATTTCCAGGGTATTCGCTATGGCCTGTGGCACATCACTAAAGAGCTCAGACATCTGCTTCTGTGTTCTGAAGTAGAAATCTGTACTTGGAAATTTAAAGCGGTCTTGCTTTTCCTGTATCTCGCCTGTATTTACACACAAAAGGATATCATGGACCAGCGCATCCTCCTCTTCTACATAATGGGAGTCATTGGTAGCAATAATTTTGACCCCATGCTTATTGGCCAGCTTGATCAACTCTTGATTTACCTGCTCCTGGCTCATTCCGGAAAAGGACCTTTTGCCATGGTCATCGGTAACGTCAATATTGTCCAGGCCCCGGTGACGCATTAACTCTATGTAAAAATCCTCTCCAAAAATATTGCGCCACCATTTTAACTTTTCTTCTGCTCGTTCCAGATCACCCCGCAAAATTGCCTGTGGAATTTCTGCCGCCAGGCAGCAGCTTGTGGCTATAACGCCTTCATGGTATTTCTCAATCAATTCTTTATCGATCCGCGGGTATTTACCATAAATACCATCAATGAATCCAAGCGAACACATCTTAGAGAGATTTTCATAGCCTTGTCTGTTTTTGGCTAGCAACAATTGATGATAGCGCTTATCATACTCCCCCTCATTCCTTTTGAAAGACCGTTTAAACCTGTCTTCTACGAGATAGAATTCACAGCCCAACATAGGCTTTAACTCCCGCTTATTGGCCTCTCGAACAAACTTAAAGGCCCCGAACATATTCCCGTGATCTGTCAACGCCACAGCCTTTTGGCCATCCGCCACAGCCTTGTCCATCATTTGACCTATATCAGAAGCTCCATCCAATAAGCTGTATTGGGTATGGCAGTGAAGATGTACGAAATCACACATGGGACAATTTTACAGAAAGATAAAAAAAGCGGTAATATGATGACATATTACCGCTGTTAAGGTTTCTCGAACTAAGAAATTATTTCACGTACAACATTTTCTTGATGGCGACAAAATCCTTTAACTCCACTTGATAATAATAGAAACCTGTTTCTTTTAAATCTGTATGATCAATGATCCATTCGTTTCTGCCCGTTTCTGCCCATTGCTCATTTTGGTAGATCAATTCACCCTGAATTGAATATATTCTTAGAGTTGCCATTTCTGATTGAGGTACATCGAAAGGCACAACTGTTCTTGCATTAAATGGATCGGGGAAATTCGGATGTAAAGCATAATTATACCCCTCCTCTGTCAATTTGTTCAATGCAATTTTTCTTCTGACACTTGCGTTGGGATAGGCTTCAGCAGACATCTCTTCTGATAGCACAACGCCTTTCATTGTTCGCCTCACCTGTTGTTCAAATTGCAAGGTGAAGGAACCCGTTTGTGCTTCTCCATTTTGAGGTGTCCAACTGATAAAAATTATGGATGGGTCCTCTTCCCATTGACTTACGTGCTGATCGCTTAATTCCCCTTCTACAGCGAGGAGCCTTAAATCATTTGCAGGCAATTGCAGCCCCATTTGATAGCCATCCAATTGATCTGCCTCAGTCTCTATACGCAAGAACCATTGATTGCCCCGATTACTCCAATGATAGGTCATTTTCCAGCTTTCTTCATTTCGGCCAGTCCCCTCCTGTAAGAAAGCACTTTGATTAACGTCACCCATCTTAAAACCGGTAAAGGCTACATTCAGAGGATCAGGTGAAGCTGAGAATTGAGCATAATAAGGTATCGGGCTTGCCCAGGGGTTACCAGGCTGAGCAAACACATGTGATTGCGGAACAAAATGCCATGACTCCGCATTCGCCAATTGATCTGTTTTTCTGAGAATTAACTGACGCAAAGCAAGGATATCCAATACACTTATGGACGCTGACATATCTACGTCCGCAGCCAACAGCTTAAAAGGACTATCTAGACTGTCAACACGGAGTATATGTTTCCGAATCTCAATCAAGTCAAGGGTGGTTACGCCCTCTCTATGATCCATATCTCTGTGAACTTCAAGATTGATATTTCCGTAGGCCGATACAGAATCCAGTCTGAAAGAACCATCAAAAACACCCTGGCTTCTACCGTTCAGCCATATTTCAACATCTGAAATTGGCACTCCACCAGCTGTTTCTATAATTCCCGAAATACTTCCGGTTTGACTGCAAACGTCTGCATTATCTTCAACGACTACGCGCGTTTCACAGTAGGCTTCATTGCCCGCCTCATCAATGACGTACAGCCTGACGCGTTGCTCGCCTATAAGGCTGCAATCCAATACCAGTTCTTCTCCTCTGGGCCCAACAGGGTTTCCGTTGATGTCTATTATCTGTATTTCGAATCTAAGATTGTCTTTAGCCGTGCAATTGTCTCTGCTACCAATGTCCAGTATGTTGGCATTAAGCGTGACCATTCCGTCCGGCTTCATATTGATGCCAATCCCGTATTTACAAACCGCAACTGGCAATCTCACATCGACAACACTGAAGTTCACCAACTCCGTACTTACATTCCCGCAACCATCCACAGCAGTAATACGCACCTCATAAGAACCTACAGGATAGAAACCACTTGGATCGCTGGGGTCGTTGGAATAACTGGAATTGTGCGTGATTGTCGCAGTGCCGCAATGATCAAAAGCAGAAATATCAAAGCCCACATATCCCAGGCAATTGCCATTCTCATTCGCGCCGGGACTATCAACAGTGACATTAATTTGAGGTGCTTCTGTGTCTTCTCTGAGTAAGGTTTGCACATGGATGAGTTCAAAATCAGGATTACACCAGTCGATCACCGTCCAGGTACGCTTGATTTTATATGCATTCTCACACAAATCGAATTGTCGATCGGTAAAGTTGATAGCCAATTGTTCACAATCGTAATCTATTCTTGGTTCATCAAAAACCACGAGGCTGTCATCACCAGGGTCTTGAGGGGTATTTAGATAATCGTCAAAGAAATTGAATTTCTCCAGGTCTTGTGGATCAAGACCATCAGCATCCTGACAGTTTACAGTAACATCTCCAGGCAATTTTAAAATAGCAAGAGGTGTATCATCTTCAAGCGTAATACGCTGCAGACAACTTCTACTTGTAACCACGTCATCTGGAGTATTAAGTAAACCATCCGGTCCTGCCAGTCTTTTTTCTACCGTCCAAGTTCTTACAATTACAGCGCCCGGACAAAGTTGATTGGGCAATTGATCACTATAAATTGCATCAATATTGTCACAATTCCCATCTGCTTCAGCTTCTCCGGTGAGCTCAAGATCCTGATAATCATCAAGGCAATTTATGCTCACATCAGGAGGACAAATCAACACTGGAGGCAGCTTGTCTTCTATTCGCACGTTGGTCCAACACTCGCTGTAATTATCACCGGTATCATCCGTTTCGTCAATGCGCCCGTCTCCATTTGTGTCATTTTGAGGCCCGTAGAATCCATCCCCGTCTGCATCATCCCATACGCGTAAATTGACACGGTCCGTACCAAGATCACGACATTGAAATCTCACACAATTGTTTTGACGTATTTCATTATCGTAAAAAGCCCAGCTGGGATCATCATCTCG
>DATFJT010000158.1:0-3117 GCA_035269065.1 Saprospiraceae bacterium
TTGCCGCTTGGGGAGGTGTAGGGGTCGCATTGCGAGACATTGAGAGTTGTTTGAATGTCGGGCAGGATAGTGAGGTTGATGGTGAAGAGGGTGTCACAACCGGAAGGGGCGGGTACGGTATCGAAGTAAGTGCCGGACTGATCCCAGATGTACTTGCCGCTTGGGGAGGTGTAGGGTTCACACTGTGAGACATTCAGAGAGGTGCGCACTTCTGGTAGAATTGTCAGATCGATTGTAATAATGGAGTCACATCCATTTGCTGCTGCCAGTGTATCCAGATAAGTGCCGGACTGATCCCAGATGTATTTTCCACTGGGAGAAGTAAATGCCTCGCATTGAGAAACCGAGATTTTGTTGGTAGTGTCCTGTAAAATGGTCAGGTCAATCGTAATAATGGAGTCACAGCCACCGGCATTGGGTATTGTATCCAGGTAAATTCCGGAATCCATAATTACCTTGCCACCGGGACTTGTGTACTCATTACAGGATTGTTCTGTGATAGATGCAAAGCTGTTGATGCAGCCGTTTATTATCACGATGGGTACTGAATTCGATGAATCTAATCTTGCTGCATCCATTTCGTCTAATGCCTGGCTACCCGCAGTCAGTGTTTTTAAAAGGGCCAGGGTTCTAAATTCATCCGGACTGCAGGAACTTGAGGCGACTTCGGTGCATATAAACTCTTCAAACTCTATGTACTGGCCGGAAGCAGCTATAGAAAAGTCATCCCCGGTACAGGTATCCTGTGGGTTTGTACTATTGTCTTCCCAATATTTTCCTAGAGTCCCGTCCGGCCCTTCCTCAAAACTGCCCTCTAAGCGATTTGAATGGTGTAAATGACCGACATCAGGAATGTTAAGTACTTCCCATTGATTGAAAGCCTGAACGGGGGCATTGTCCGGTACGCCATCCACCATATACCGGTCTCCGTCGCTATTGAAATAATCGGAGCCAAGCACTGATTCTGAGTAATCAAAAAGATCATAAATTGAAGCGATATAATGAACTCTCAGATCAGTTCTTACTTCCTGAAATTGCTCGTAAAAAATGTGGGTTCTCTGCGATAATGGGCCGCTGTTGGCGCCAAAGTAGGAACGAATGGCTCTGATGGGGCCGTCAATATTGTTGATCATGCATCCCCTGCCCCGGGAAAAAGTTTCTTCTGTTCTGCCGCAATTTCCGGGTGAGAAAAAATTCTTATGCCGATCCAGCAGATCCTCTGAGTAGGCCGTGCTGTCAAAAACATAAAGCTCATCATGTATCCATCTATCTGAAAAGTGTCCACGGTAATAGGGCGTTTCATAGGTCGTTTTTTCAGGATTGGGTCCATTGTTGAGATTATAGCTTTGTTTATAGTCACCGGAAAGCAAGTTGAAGCTGTATTCAACATAGTTTTGACCGGCATCCTGCGCAAGAGGCCCATTGTTGTCAAAAAAGTAAAAGTAGGAGGTGTCAGCGTTCAAAGAGTCATACAGGATGACTTCACAACGAGATCCTGGAATCACACCGGCTGGATCCGCTGCACCACCGGCATCTTCGCCCGTATCTCTGTACATAAATACCAATTCATCATCCTCATCAATGCTCGGATCAGGGTCGAGCCCTGTAAATGTGCTTGTATCCGTATAAAAAAGAATTTCATATCCGACCTGGACACCGGCATTGTATGGCGTGGCTATATCCAAAAGGGCTCTTTCATCAATTTGGATCGGTCGTTGTACCCATGCTGAATTGTCATAGCTGAAGCCAACCAGGTCACCGGGAGCTTTTCCCAGGACACAGCTGATATCGCCGGCAGTAATAACGACAGGTTTTGAGGAGCGATCAATTTGCCCCAACAATGAAGTCGATAGAAAAAGTAGTGTAAATGGGATGAAAGTTACTATGCATTTCCATGCGGAAACACCGGAGTTACAACGAATCATGGCCTTTGAATTGGATTTAGGAATTAAGCTTCCTGCTTTCTATAAGAACAGATTTTCGGCGTTTTTCGCTGCTTTGAGCGATATGGTCCTCAGGATTATTCTACGGTTAAATGGTAAAAACGACAATTTTTACCTACATGAAGGCCAGGCACTTCGATGGAAAAACTCAAGCGGTACTCTCCGGGTCGTTTTGGTGCGAGGATATAGGTTTTAAGGGTGATTTTATCATGAGAATCCAACTTGTTGATAGGGAGTTGTTTTCTGTAATAAACTTCGGGGTCATTGTGCTCGTAAACACCGGTGGTGATGAGCAAGGGCTCACCCTTTGTACCGGATAACTCTGCTGAATGTGCCCCCGGATTGATGAGTGTCAACGCTACCTGCACGCTGTCGCCGGCATTCATTCTCTCAGGGATATCTTGGGCTTCAATCCTCAGGTAATTGTAAGATTTCCAGTTGTCAACGAAACGATAGGCCTGTTTTCTGCCGTCAAGAAGCACACTATCCGGGCAATTCACCCATCCGTTACAAATATTGAGGACTTGCTTGCCCTGAAGTGATCTTTCCCAATCCGGCCACATGACGAATTGTGATCCGCTGTTGCGGTCCATGCTGATGAGAAAGCCGTCTTTGCCCGTGTGGAACATATAACTAGAGACGGGTTGGTAACTGCTGTAGAAAATAACCGGGCGATCGCCTGCCTTATCTGCAATGTTTTGTGCCCAACTGCTTTTGTCTTCGAAGGGTGTTTTCAAACCGGGAATCAGGTTGAATGCCAGGATCAGGCGGACCGCAGCGAGGGAGATGAGAGAAACAAACCCGAGCCTTTTGATGCACCACTGCCATTTTTGGCTATTCTCAAAGAACACCTGGGAGCATATCATCAGGGGAGCGATTAGAAAAGAAGTCCAGTTGGCTTCCGTTCTTCCTTTGAAACTCATGAGAAAGAAAAATACCAGCGTTCCTAACACTGTCCAAAAGGCTGATTGATGAAGAAGGTTTTTCCTTTTTGCTTTGAAAACTGCCCATAAGACCGGGATACTCACAAAGGGTCCAAAAACGAGTAATTGTCCACCCAGGTAATCGAGAGGAAAATGCCATTTCCAGGATTCGGGCATGCGCTCCATTAAATGAAAGCGAAAGGTCGCGAAATCGTGGCTGTACTGCCAGTAAAAATGAGGAAAGAAGGCAA
>DATFJT010000159.1:0-8052 GCA_035269065.1 Saprospiraceae bacterium
GCGATCACTCTTTAAATAGGCGCCCACTCTGCTCTCTCTTTTTTTAAGCACAAGACGAATAGATAAACCACTGTGAAAGTAGGTGCCTCGATTGGCGTCGCTAAAATTGATAGCGGGCTTGATGTCCCAGCTGACAAGAACGCCCCCTAGTGTGAGTTCTGCGCCGGATATCAAGCTCAAACCGTAAGGGTTGTCGTAAATGGTTTCCAGTTTTTCGTCGACATACCAGCCCATATGCGGACCTCCTCCTGCATAAAAATTCAATCTGCGCACTCCCGCTTTGAAATGATGCTCATACAGAACTGAAGCAAGCGCTGTTTGCTGGTTGAATCCCTGCTGCATGATGCCCTCTAAGGTGCCTTTATCAGTAACGCGATGTTTGTAACTGACTCCCCATTCAGTGCCCAGGCGAAGACCCGCAGCTATATCGTATTTTTGGGCCTGTATTTGCCAGGAAGGGCTTATTAAAATTAAAATGAACCCTAATTTTCGCAGGCTCTGAAGGTATTTTTTCTCAATCGAAATGGGATTCTTCAATGGCTTTATATCTTCGTTCTAACTTATACGTTGTAAGGACTATAATTGAGAAATATGCTTAAAAATTGTTTGATTGCCCTTTTTTCCCTTGGATTGGCTCTTTTTCTTTCCTGTAAGCAGCAAGATTCTTCTAAAGAGAACGGTCAAAATGCGAAGCATCCTACGCACGACGCCAATGCGCACATGCATCAAAGCAGCACGGAGGAGCTTATCCGTCGTTTCAGTAATCCTCAACGCGATGAGTGGCAACAACCAATTGAAGTCTTGGAGACAATGGTACTTGACTCTTCTATGGCTGTCATGGATATTGGGACAGGTTCTGGTTATTTCAGTCTTCGTCTCGCTCCAATGGTCAAAAAGTTGATTGCTGCAGATGTCGAGGAGGCCTTTCTCATGCACGTACAAAAGATGGCAGACAGCCTCTACTTAAGTAACATAGACACCATGCTCATACCTATGGATGGACCTGAACATGTAAAGACTCCGCTCGATCGCATATTGATTGTCAATACCTATCACCACATATCTGATCGGGTGAGCTACTTTAAAAAGCTCCGAAAATGGATAAATGAGAAAGGTATCCTTTACATCGTGGATTTTAGAAAGAACATCAATGGGCCGGATGTTCCTGGTCCTCCGAAGGAACACAAACTGAATCATCAATTGGTGTCAGAAGAGCTCGAACGTGCCAGTTGGAAGAATATCCAGGTGGATACGATGACTTTGCCCTATCAATACATCATCCGAGCTGAATGATTTGGAGCAAGTGCTATATCATATTTTTTTGTCACCTTATTTTTCTTTCATTAGCTAGTCTCCCCCAGGCCAGGGCTCAGAGCCCCTTGGCTCACTCCAGTGTGTATTTTAGGACAGATATTTATAGCTTGGATCCTTCAGCTGAAGCATTGATTCGAAGTTTCATGCAAAACTTGCCAGATACCGGATCATTTAATTTCAGGATTTTAGGCTATGCAGATTATCGGGGTTCAGTGGCCTACAATGATACACTTTCGAGAAAAAGAGCTTTAAGTGTGGCAAAATTTATTGAAGCTGAATATTCAGATAGGATGCACCGCATCCTGGTCCTTGGAGAAGGGGAATTACCTCCACGTGTAAACGTTCCTTTGAGGGAACAGCGGACGGTCAGTTTGGAGACCTATTTATTCCGTGAAAGAAGTTTAAAAGATCTGGTAAAGGGCGATGTTGGTCCCATGGATGAAATTGTTTTGGAAGACTTGCATTTTCAGCCTGGTCGACATTTTCTGCTTTTGGAATCGGTACCTGTATTGAAAAAAATAGAGAAGATTCTTAAAAGAAGGACGGAATATTACATTGAAATTGCCGGTCATGTTTGTTGTGTAGGTGATTTTAGCAAGGATGGCTTTGATCACGATACCCAAACCCATAACTTGTCAGCCAACCGCGCCAAAAATATTTTTGATTACCTGGTACGCAATGGTATAGATTCCTCTCGTATGATTCACAAGGGATATGGCTACAGTCAGCCAAAGGCTTATCCGGAAGCGACTGAAGAGGATAAGGATAAGAATAGACGTGTAGAGATAAGAATTATTGGTAAAATGGATCAAAAGAAATAAAATATGGGTGTCATACACAAAGTAAGTTCTTCATGGGCAGGAGGCATGGCTTTCGATCATCAGGTGGTCAACCATACGGTGAGAACAGATTCTGTGCCGCCCCTTGGCGAGGATTCCGGTGCCAGTCCCAAGCGACTGTTGTTGGCTGGTTTAGCTGGCTGTTCCGGGGTAGATGTTTCTTCTTTACTTAAAAAAATGCGTGCGGAGGTGCGACACATTGAAATGCATACAGAGGCCGACCTCGGAGAGGAGCATCCGAAGCGATATACAGAGATTCGCTTGAAATATACCTTTTACGGGACAGGCCTGAAGAAAGATAAAATTGAAAAGGCAGTAAAAACCAGCATGGAAAAGCTGTGTGGAGTAACCGCCATGCTGGAGCGCAATTGTCCAGTAAAGTACACCATCGATTACGTAGAAGAAGATTGATATATTCATGCATTGCATGCGCTTTGAATATTGTTTTTGGTATTGAATGCCTTTGTTTTTTGCGCAAAAAGATATCGAGTGACTGAGGAACTCATTGAGGAATTAAAGGGACAGGAATTTATTCCACGTGATTTGAGCTGGTTGGCTTTCAATCATCGCGTTTTGCAAGAGGCTGCTGACCCTTCGGTTCCCTTGTACGAACGGATCAAGTTTTTGGCAATTTTTTCCTCTAATTTGGATGAGTTCTATCGGGTACGTGTGGCCTCCTACCGCACATTAAGAGGTCTTAAAAAGAAAGAACGTGTGTCCTTGAATGTTGATGTCAAGCCCAATCGCCGGCTCAAGCAGATAAGAAAAGTAGTACACGGTCTGCAACATGAATTTGGGCGTATTTTTAGGAGTCAAATAATACCTGGCTTGGCAGACCAAGGAATTCAGCTATTGAGTTATGATGATTTGAAACATGACCTTGCTGATGACGCCTTCGATTATTTTCAAAGAGCGCTTCAATCTGGAGTGGAAGTAAAGAGCCTCTCAGAAGATTTGTTTTTGGAAAACCATAAGATATACTTGGTTAGCAAAGTCAATGACAGAATGAAAATCTTGTCATGGCCTGCTGCTCAGGATCGTTTTGTTGTACTCAATCCTAAAAATGAGTTTTTAACGGTGGCTTTTGTTGAAGACATCATTAGATTATGTCAAAGACATTTGACGTCTGAAGAGTGGTATGCCATTAAACTGTCGAGGGATGCTGAATTATTTGTTGAAGAGGAACAGGGAACGTCAATTGCCGAGAAAGTAAAAGCCAGTCTTGCCAATCGCGACATTGGTTTGCCGTCCAGGTTGTTGTACGATCAATCAATGCCTGAGAACTGGTTAACAACACTTAAGCAATACCTTAATCTTTCCAAATACGACTTGATTCCTGGTGCTCGCTACCATCATTTTTCTGACTTTTTTACCTTTCCGCTTCCCCCAAATGCGCATCATATGAAAGATCCTGCATGGCCACCTTTGGCGCACCCCACATTGGAAAAGGTAGATTCTGTCTGGGATGCCGTGCAATCGGAGGATCAATTGCTGAGTTTTCCCTATCAAAAGTTCGACTACCTGCTTCGTTTATTGAAAGAAAGTATTGCAGATGATCGAACGCACTCGATTCAAATGACTATTTACCGGACAGGACAAAAATCACCTGTAGTGAATGCCCTTTTAGAGGCCCTGGACAAAGGCATTAAAGTGTTTGTTTTTATTGAAGTAAAAGCCCGGTTTGACGAAAGACCCAATATCTTTTGGGGTGAAGAACTGGAAAAGAATGGGGCTGAAGTTCGGTACAGTTTTGATGACCTCAAGGTCCATACCAAGTGCCTCCTGATAGAACGTCAAGGCAATAAGCGTTTGGCGTGGATTGGAACAGGCAATTTCAACCATAAAACAGCTAGGACATACGCTGATCATGCCATGTTATCCTGTAAGTCTGAGTTAACATCAGAACTAAAATTATTGTTTCTGGAATTGAGAAGAGGTCAAAGAGGCAATCCTCAATTTGATCAATTGTGGGTGGCTCCTTACAATTTAAGGCATAAGATTAACGAGAGCATTGAGAAAGAAATAAAGCTGTGTAAAACGGGAAAGCAGGGCTGGATGGTCCTTAAGATGAACAATCTGGAAGATAAGGAATTAATACGCAAGCTATACCAGGCATCGGTGGAAGGTGTTCAAATCACCCTCCTGGTTCGCGGCATTTGTTGCTTAAACCCGAAACATTCAGATGCAAAAAATATCAGGGTGCTCAGCTTAATTGATCGTTACTTAGAGCATGCCAGAATCTACCTTTTTGGAAACGGCGGTAAGGAAGAAATGTATCTGGGTTCTGCGGATTGGATGACTAGAAATATGGATAGAAGGGTAGAGGTGGTGAGTAGGGTACACTCAAATAAAATATTTAGAGAAGTAAGACATTTGCTGAGTTTGCAGGCAAGAGATAACGTGAAAAACCGCCAGCAACATCGCCCCCTTCAAAACACAAGATTAGAGATTGAGGAGATCCCCATTAGAGCGCAAAGTGATTTTCATTCCTTTCTTGAGCAAAAATCTTAGGACAACTTGAATAGAATTAAGAAAGCAATCGGTAGAAAGCCAGTTTCATGCTCTCTGTGATTTTGATGGATGTCAAAGATCCATGCTCAATGGCCAGCACATCTCGATTTTTTACTTTCAGCACTATTTTCTGGTCCAAAAAACGGGATAACCCCAGAATATTTGTTGCTTTTATATCCCTTATCTGGGGTAGCTTTAAGATGTGTTGGATGGTTGCCCAATCTGTCGCGTCTATGGTCAGTGTCTCATTATTTCCTAACAATTGCACATGGCCGACTTCAGATTGGAAAACCATTTCACACGTCAATTTTACTTTCCTCACTTAGACCTAATTGTTTGAAGACACATTGTTCTCGGAGGTAGAAATGGTTACTTTTCCATTCACACGCCATCTTGCATGTTCATTTTCCTGTGTTCCACTGGGGACATCCACTTCCATTTCCTTAAAGTCGTAAGTAATTTCTGCGTTTCTCCCGGTCAGTTTGTCGTAAAGACCGATGGCCAGGTCCGGCCAATTCTTCGTTTCCTTGTTTGCCATAATCTAAATTGTTTAATTTCTAAAGTAACATGGCAAAACTCAAATTGTTGATAATCAATTCATTCGGAAGGCAGCTCTATTCAACTTACAGACAGTTCTAGTTCGTGAGCTTTTTGGTCGAGCAACTCTTTCGTATAATCATAACCGATGTCGTATAATTCCCTCGCTTTGCTGCTGTCTAAAGGGCCGTATTTTTCCAGAAGTGGTGGCTCTATGAATAAATCACAGTGCTGTTTCATCGTATGTGTCTTGGCTTTTACAGCCAACATAAAGCTCCTGGTAGAAATTTGTATGAGGTTTTTCATTTTGGCATGTCCTCCCACAGGGCTTATGCTGATGGCTATGATCTTTTCACAATGATCCATCAATGGTTCGATAGGGAAGTTAGAAATGACCCCTCCATCCACATACTGTGTGCCATTGTAAACGACGGGTTCAAACAATACCGGAATGGAGGATGATGCTTTTACAAGCGTATTAATGGGGCCTTCCTCAAAGAATTCGATACGTCCTTTTTCCAGGTTGGTGGCGCCGACAAGCAATTTAGTTTTCAGCTCAGAAATGTCGTCATAGGGGATGTCTTTAGCCAATTTTTCTTCCAATCCGTCCAGGCTCATCAGGCCTCTTACAGGTAAACGGATTTTCGAATATTTAAAGAAGGTATCGTCTTTCATTTTCTTAAAGGTGTCCTCCGGTTCAATACCTGAAGCAATGTAAGCGCCGGCAATGGCTCCGGCACTGACTGCTGAGATAATGTCCGGACGAATCCCTCTCTCAAAGAGGGCCTTCATAGCCCCCAAATGGGCAAAACCGCGTACCCCGCCTCCTCCCAGGGCAAATCCGATCCCATATTTTTTCTCTTGTGCCATAAGGCCAAATTAATACTATTTTAGTGTTTCTCAGGAGATTCCCTGAGTTGTAAAACTTAAATTTTTCTGAAATGATAATACGATCGCTCAGCTTTATTATTGCGGTATTTCTTTTCACGAATGTGGAAGGACAGGAAAAATACCTGACTCCTTTTGAGTTAGATAGCAACCACACCGCGACCTACGAGGAAATGATATCGTTCTATTCCTTGCTTGCTGACAATTCTCCCCTGGTGCATGTAAAAGAGCTTGGACGCACGGACATCGGCAGGCCCTTGCACCTGGTTATCGTATCGAACGCCAGGACACCGGATCCAATTTCAGAAAGGGAAATTGGTAAAGCGATCGTATTGGTCAACAACGCCATTCATCCCGGAGAGCCTTGCGGGGTGGATGCCAGCATGATGCTTGTCCGCGATTTTGTGGCTGGAAAAATAGATGAAAGTGAGTTGGACAAATATACCTTGTTGGTTATTCCTGCCTTTAATATTGGGGGTATGCTCAACAGAAATAGTTATTCCCGGGCCAACCAAATGGGGCCTGAATCTTATGGTTTCAGAGGCAATGCCCAAAACCTCGACCTCAACCGAGATTTCATGAAATCCGATTCTAAAAATGCCCGAGCTTTGCAAGGGATCTTTGCCAGTTGGCGCCCTCATGTTTTCGTGGATACCCACACGACCAATGGCGCGGACTATCCCTATGTTATGACTTTAATAGCTACCCAGAAAAATCAACTTGGCGGGCCTATGGCGCAATTCATGAGAGACGAAATGGTTCCCACGCTATATGATAAAATGAAAGAAGGCCCATACCCCATGTGTCCCTATGTTTTTTATCGCGACTCCATTGAGGCTGGATTAATGGATTTTAATGACAGTCCGCGTTATTCTACAGGGTTTGCTGCCCTGCAACACAGTATGGGATTCGTGACGGAAGCGCATATGCTCAAGCCGTTTAGCGATCGGGTGATGAGCACCTGGTGGTTTCTCAGGCATCTACTTGAGTATACCCACGATCACTCGACTGCAATAGTCGAAACTCAAAAAGCACAACTGGATCACTACCTCAAGCAAAATGAAATGGCAATAAAATGGTCGCTGGACACCACACGGGCAGAAAGCTTCTTATTTTATGGCTACACCAGGAAAGGGAAGCCTAGCCTATGGTCAGGCGGGATGCGCAGCTATTATGACCAGGAGGATAATTATGAGAAAATTATTCCCTATTACACAGACTATGTTGCTGAAGAAAAGGTGGTAATCCCTGAATATTACATTCTGCCCCAGGCCTACGATGATCTGATTGAGAAATTCGATGACAATGGGGTGTATTATGAGAAGTTGATGCGAGACACGGTCATAGAAGGGAAATTTTATCGTATTGAATCAGTGGAAACATCTAAAACTGCCTATGAAGGACATTTCTGGCATCCAGAGGTGGAAGTGTCGACGATCCAAACAAAGAGACAATACTATGAAGGAGACCTTGTGATACCGACCCGGCAATGGAATATCCGCTTTATAGTCAATGCCCTGGAGCCTCATGCTGCTGACAGCTGGCTCGTCTGGAATTTTTTCGATGGTATACTCATGCAGAAGGAGCATTTTTCCTCTTATGTATTTGAGGATCGGGCGTATGAATTGCTGCAGGAGAATCCTGAATTAAAAAGTCAATTGGAGGAAGCCAGGCAGAATGACAAGGAGTTGATGGAAAGCCCATATAAGCAACTGCAATTCATTTATACAAATAGTCCACATTATGAGAACACCCATCGTCTATATCCTGTGGGCAGATTCTTTTAGATTCATCTTGGACCCTGAAATGCATTAAAAGTTAAATCTTTCTTAATTAAGAAAATAGGTCAGTACAATTCCCTCTATAGCGACTCATACACATGAATTCATTAACCAATATAAATTGAGTAATCATGAAAAAGCTAAAAATTGTAATGCTAATCTTTTTTGCAGGAAGTACTGCC
>DATFJT010000160.1:0-3503 GCA_035269065.1 Saprospiraceae bacterium
AATGTAATTTCAGATTCTCGATTTGCATTTGCATGTGGATATTTCTTTGAATAATACGCCGTTAATTTTTCCTTTGCGTTTTTTATTGCACTAGAACGAGGACCAGGAAAAATAAAGGATGGCCATCCAAAACCAAAAATGTTATTTGCTAAGCCATTGGCTTTGCGCTCCGGGCTGTAAGGAAGAATCTTCCAGGATTTACTCGAAGTTCTTTTTGAGTTTTTGGTAGAGGAAATCATGGATTTCGGCTCAAATTTTTCAAGCAAACAAAAATCCTTTATGCTATTCCAAAATTTGGGTGATCCAGTTTCTTCCATTAACAAAACGAGAACATTTTCTTTCCCCATTAAAGCATATAACTCCTTGACCCACGCTGCATAATCATGATGAAAGCTTTTATTGGATTTGATTTTTTTCTCAAAATCAACTTGACTTGCAAACGGATTTGAGGCGGATACTTGAGCATAACCTGAAGCCATGCGATCTGCATAATTTCGTATTACTAATACCACTTTAACGGTTCCTGATTTCCAGATCTCCTTATTGAATTTCTTTAGAAAAGAAATGATTGGTCTTGCCGTGAATTTATTTTTATTCGTTAGCATTTCATCACTAAGTATGAGTGGCTGTGCCGTCGATCCATATTCTAAAAGAACCTTATCTTTCCAGCGTTTTACCTGTTTAAAATTAGACCATTGGCGAGGCCCAACAGGCGTGGTTGCTTTGAATTGCTTTGCAAAGTTTTTTCTTTTGGGAAGACCTTTATACGTTCCCATATAATTAGTTTTACCCTTAAAAACTTTATTTTGGAGGGTCGTACTTGCACACTTTGGGAAACCAAGATGTAATATTAAATCAGGCATTTTTTACCGCTTTAATTATAGTCTCCAATTAACTCCTTAGCGATTTAACTCTCACGGCTTGATATTTTCCTCACCATCAAATCCACCATCCAACCCTGCGGATTAAAGGGGCCCTCGTGCCACTTCAGGTCGGGCGTCCAATAGCCGGGGCATGGGTCGTAAACGGGGCCAACAAATCCATAGCTAATTTCAACAACTAAAGGTTGATGGTTTTCGTCAAAGACAAAATCAAAAGCAACCGATTGCCCACCAAGTTTTTCCGTCAAGTCAAAGGCAATTTGTACACAACGTTCATCAAACACGTCTCGTGAATAAGCAAAGTTTCCGCTCCCGGAAGCCCGGAAATCGCCTTCACGAATGTATCGGTATAAGCCGAAAGCTTTTTTATCGATGACGACAATGCGCGTATCCGAATCATTATTTGGAATAAAGTCTTGAAAGTAGACATATCCCAATTCTTGGCCTAATATTTTGCTATACCTGGGCGGGTATACATAGCGAGCTAGTGCCTTTGCTATATCAACAAGCCCGCTGTATGAAAAAGAAAACTTGCGCCAGCTTTCTTTTAGTCTATTGTTTGGGTCATAATTGGGAAAACCTTTTCCAAAAGCTCGTTTTACGATCATTTTAGCTTCTTTATTTGTGCGCACCAACTTCACGTTGGCAGATCCGGCCCCTCCTCTCAGCTTAAACACTTTAGGAAAATCCGTAGACTCAACCCATTCTGCGGCGCTCCTTTTATCAAAAAAGGCATAACTCGATACCAGAGGCGCACCAATGCGCTCCAAAAGATACTTCTGAGCCACTTTGTCGTCAAAATGCCAGGCCGTATTAAAATCTGGAAAAACTGTAAATCCGGTATGTTCCAGTGCAAATAAGATTTGCCTGGCAATTAGAATATCTCGGGGATTCGATTGTGCATGGTGCCACATCAACCCATCACAGTCTTTTAGATGATCAACGATATTTGAATCATAGCAGTTGACCAGTTTGTAAGGTATACCTTGTTTCTCGCAGTAAGTTATCCATCGAGGCGCAAAGCCGGTTCCTTTAGAATGAATGGCAATTTTCACACTATGATTTGATCATTATATCAGCGAGTTTCGCCGAGTGGATAAACTCTATATCAGGATATTCTTGTTTTATTATAGACAGCAGAGATCGCAGTGCGTGCAGATTCTGATCCCGATGCCTTACTGACATATTGCTCGCAAAATTGATCCGGTGAGAGGAAATAATCGCAGGCTTCTTCCAGAAAAAGCTTCGATGGATTTCAGCAATAGCTGAGTTTACCTCTTGAGTGGCCGATATTCTTATATAAGGCTCGAATCGAACATTTCGAACGGTAAATAATTGCCCCTGTCTATTTTTCAGCCCTGTAAATTTGCGCCGTATTTTCAACATGCCGGCTTTGTTGATTTGCGGATCCAGCTGGGCACGTTGGCCCTGGAATAGTTTTACACCCGAAGGTAAAAGCTCTTGTTCCATGGCCTTCGGCCATATGTAGTTACAAGCGATAAAAGTCTTTGATGGGAACCCAAAAGTTTTCTCAAATAATTCCAAACCCTCCTTCGCAATCTCCGCCATTTTGGTAAACTCCGATGGGGTTTCTGCTCTGTAGGCTGCCAAATAGTTTTTTTGATAGAGCGAAGAAGTTTTCGTTTTTAATCCAAAAAATCGATGTGAAAATGCCAGTCGAGTAGACTTTTTACCTTCTTTCAAGTCCTTCATCCATAGCGGAACATTCAGATGCTCTCTGGCATGAAACTGTGGATAAAAAAATCCCTCTGCAATGCCTTGGCTCCAGGTCTGTTCCAGCGACTGTCCATAATACTTCTCGTAGGATTCATAAAAAGATTCATACTTGTATTCCTCAAAACCCTTTTCTTCAATAACATCAAAATCAGGGTTTCCCAGGACCATATTTGTTGTAAATACGGGTGAATTCCCCCTACTGTCTGTAAACTCTTGGAGCACATCAGCCAATGCTTCGACATCCTCCTTGCGCTCCAAACTATCAAACCGATCATATTTCGACTGCTCCACGCCCAGTCCTTTTCCAACCATAGCATCATATGCTTTCTTAGAAGGCATACGCTGTGCGCCCCAGTCGTCACTCTCGAAAACGACGATTTTTCGTTGGGTACGCCAGCCAGGCAGGTTGATGAGATGGGACTGAATTGACTGTAATATTTTTTTAATGATACAAAAAAGAGATTTGGTGTACTATATTTTCATTTTTTTTACTATGCTTATTATTTTTACTTAAATAATGGACAAAACACTGATCATTAAAATATGGGACAAGCCTCTTAACACCTGCAACTAATATCGTCATAAAGGCGTTATTTCTCTTTTTAAGTCATTCTCATTCATCACTATCGGATCGGCATCAACATCGCGCAGGAAGATGGTATTAGGCTCAAATGTATACATTTTGTAATTCAAATCGAAGGTAGAATCCGCTGCCAATAGGCGCGTAATATCTTCCGAAAAGTTAGCCCCGGCCAGGGCAAAAGCGTGATTGAAAGCCACCATGCGCACATTAATTTCCGTAATATAGGGTTTCCCGGTTTCTTCTTCTTTGAAATCGGCGGTAAAGAAACCGTGAGGAACAGCCTTTGTTTGCCCGAAAAGGAG
>DATFJT010000161.1:0-4322 GCA_035269065.1 Saprospiraceae bacterium
CGGAAACCAATGTGCTGGTACCCATCAATCACTTTGCAGACCACAGCCATACGCCAATTTCAAAGTCGATTAGGGTGCGGGTAGAGAAAATAAGCTGATTGATGCGACACACCCTACACCTTCTGCTTGTTGCCATTTTGCTCCTGAGTTTAAAAAGCGCTCGAGCCCAAATCTTCAACGAACAGGAGCGTTTGAGAATAGCCTGTGGCTTCGGCTTGACCAATCATTTGAATAACCCTGTGCTTTTCGATGGGTATTGGATAGATAACTTGGAGGTTCCAAACAGTCAATGTCCGGAATTGGGCCATCAATGGAGTGCTTCCTATCTGATTAGAATAAATGACCATATTTTTTTCGGTCCATCATATGTATCCAGCCATTTTGGATTTTATGAAGAAGGGAAAAGATATGGATCCTGGTTGCCTCCATCCGGAATTGATTACTCAACTACAAGATCTTTCAAAATGACTGGCATAGGTGTGGATGTATTGTACAGCTTGTTTTCAAACAAAGTGAACGGTATTGACCTAATCGGTGGGGTCACCCGTGAGTGGTTTCGGGAAACGCCCGGTGTTTATCCGTTCATTGACATGTACCGAAAAAGCAATTACTTCGGTCATCTCAAAATCGAATACAAGCACCTCATTCTTGAGAATTTAAACCTGAATATCGGCTTTTTTGGATCCATGAGCCTGGGCAGCTTCTACGAACACATTGACTACAGACCATACCGGGCGGGAATAGCTGTGGGGGTAGAGTATGTTTTTGTGAGAAAAATAAGTGAATAATATTCTTTGAGGGAATCAATCTCCCTAGAAACCAGCAGCACTTTTATCAAAGAAAAGCCATGATGTTTTTCTTTTGGAACTGAGTATTTCTTATGCGAACTGCATTAATTTTTATATCCAATTGTAAAAATTCATATAAATTTTTACAATAGAGTGTAAAATTTGTTTGCCTTGGGGCAAATGCCTACTTCTTCACCCCAAATCCGCGTATCACCACAGCCTCGCCTTTATGATGTGCACCCTCTGACAATTGTACCTTTTCCTTTTTCAGCTCAGAGAACTCAATTTTGGGAAATTCCTCCTGCAATTGCTCTACGGTATACAGCATGTCCTCAGTTTTAGGCCCTCCGGAATTGCGTCCCAATTGCTCCTTATGAAAGAATTCCAGGATCAAATGACCCCCGGGCTTCAATATGGTTTGTACATCTTTATGAAATTTGGAACGAATTCCCTCCATCACATGGATGTAGAATAAGCCTACAGCATCCATACTCTCCTTAGCATAGGGCATCTCCGCAACGGAGCAGAGGTCGTATCTCAGGCTGACATCGTATTTCTCAGCCAGTGCCCGGGCCTTTTTTCTACCTATATAACTTAGATCGCAAGCTATGGCCTGCCAACCGCTACGGGCGGCAAATACAGCGTTTCTGCCCTCTCCTTCTCCCGGCAACAGCAGCTTACCGGAATGCTCGATACTGAGAAGTTTTTCAGCGAAAAAGGCATTGGGTGCCGTGCCGTAAATGTATTCTTCCTTGTCAAATTTTTCATCCCAAAATGATTTCTCCATGGCTTATATCAGAATTATTTCAAATTAAGTGACGTTCTTCAAAATATATAGCTAAGTTAAGCTATTGACAATCAATATCGATGGCGCACTATGACAAACGGTGGACAAACTAATCAATTGCTTGACGCCGTGAGAATCAAGGACAAGGACATTTCCAAAACCATTCCCGTCCTGCTGCTTTCTCACTGGCCATCGATTTTAGGTATTGTGGCTATTGTCATATTGTTGTCCATTGACAGCGGAAAGGATTTGCTCGTCGGACTGCTAGATACCGACCAGCCGGAACAGATATTTTACCGCACCGGTATGATTTTTCTTGGCCTCATCCTCTACAGCGGCTCAATTTGGCTGAGACCTTTCATTATGTACCGCAGACGACACAGGGAAAGCTGGTTTCACCGCACCCTGGCGATTCTGCCTTGTGTAGTCTTAGGGGCAGCTATTCTCAATACTCAATTCAAGTTGGATCTGCTTACCGCACCGAGTATTTACTGGGGGCTCTTTCTGCTGTTACTCATATTTATGGGATCCATTTACTATCGCAAGTATCTGTACAACTACATCAACTTGTGGCAGTCATTCTTCATCTTTTTCGTCACCATCGCGGCCCTTACGGCAGCCATCTATATCAACAAATCTGCAGGGTTCGAAGATGTCATTCTCAGCTATCACCTGTTTGGGATCGCCATAGCTGTTCTGGGTGTTGGACTTTTTCATCTGTATAAGAAAATCGACCTCGACCTCAGCAAACAGGGAGGCCATATTCACAAAAGCTCTAAGGACCTGTACATGGTCTTTTTCTATGTCATCACTTTTCTCATCGGCATCTTCGTAAGCATTTTTAGCTTCTTCGATCACATACATCTTTTCCACCCCATCTTCGTGTTTCTCTGCTCCTTTGCTTTTTACACGGTGATGTTCAATCTATTGAGCAGCTTTTACGACATCAACAGCTATCGCAAAACACTTATCAAAAACCTCCTTTTCCTGATGGTCGTATTTACTGTAGTATTTGGATTTGCTTTTCCCAACTACGAACACCACAAGGTAGACCTGGTTGAATGTGACCTCGGCACTGAGCGCATTTCTCTGGATCAGCATATGGAGGCCTGGCTGAATCAGAAAGCACGTCCTTTTCTGCAAAAACATCCGAGTGAAAACTTTCCGGTATGGTTGATTGCGGGCGAAGGGGGAGGCTCCCGGGCCGGTTACTGGTTTACTCGGTCCATGCTTGCCATCGACTCCATCAACAATTATCAATTCAAGGATCAGGTATATGCCATGTCCACCGTATCCGGGAGTTCCGTTGGTGGGGCTGCCCTCTTGGCTTTTTGGGATCGTTTTTCAGACTCTGATGAAGACGAAAAAAACACCGTCAGCACTCGGCTGGCTCAACGCGTGTTCAAAAACAATTACCTATCCAGCGCGATTTTTTCCATTCTCATCAGGGATTTTATCAAGCAGCTCTTTCCCTTTCGGCCGCTCGTAGGCCAGGAAGACCGCAATTACTGGTTACAGCAGGAGGAGGCCTTTTTTATTGAGAAAGCATTACAGAATAAGAGCCTGAAAGCCAAGGACTACTTATTAGAGCCACAGCTGCCATCCAAAAAAAGTGGTGCTTATGCCCTGTATAAGCCTTTCCTGGGCTACTACTACGATAGCTCTGGTCAATTCAATTACAACTTGCCATTGTTCATACCCAATGCCACGATTGTACAAAGAGGAAAACGAGCTTTAGTAAGTCCGGTCAAGTTCCGGGATTTTGAATTCATCGATGCCATAGATATCAATCAGTTCATTGTAGATCACTATGACGAGCAGGCCCTGTCACTTGGAGAAGCCTGCAATCTGAGCGAACTTTTCCCTTTTTTCTCCGCCACAGCTGTTTTGGGGGACTCTATCGCCATCGGTGACGGTGGTTATTTTGAGAATTTGGGATTGACTACCCTCTACGAAATTAAAGATGAGATGGAAAGCGTATTAAGAAGGCCTGGATTCCGGGATATCCGTGATAGAGTGAACATACAAATGTTGGTCATTAGAAACTCCACCTATAAGGAAAAAATGAAACGCCAACTCAAAGTACGGAACCAGGTCTATGCTCCTTTAGATGCACTGTACAATTCAGGAATCGGAGGCCGTACCGAATACATGTTCAAATACATGAGAATGAAAATGCAAGACAATTTTCATGTCTTAGACCTCCCCCATGAGAGTGGTCAAAATGAGAAATTGCTCCTGCCCCTCAACAGGTATTTGTCAGAAAATGCCATACATACCATGGACGAATTGTTCCGCGGAAAAGACCTCAATCCTTATCGATTGCCCCCCATGACAGACTCAAAAAGATAAATGCTTCAGCTGTATCTGCTGTGTTAGCTGCCCCTCCTTTAACTCAAAGGAGGCCTGTTCCCAGCTCGGCTCTGAAAAACGCCCCATCGCATTGTTGGAAAAAGCAAAAGGCTCACTCGGAATCCCCAACCAATTGCGGTCCAGCTCTCCATTCCCATTCAGATCATGAAACAGAGCAAACGCATATCGCCCCGGTAGCAAGTTGTCAAAATCAGCGGTGACTTGTTTGGCATCTGCCTCAACAGAGAGGGAGTCGACGGGGTGCAAAAGATAGTCCTCAGGAGTGTCGAAGAGGGCAATGCGCACGGACCCCTTTTTCTGGCGGATTTGATTCAACTCAATGCGAACTTGAGCGCTCAATTCTGTGGCTCCGAAGGTCATCATGATCAATATAC
>DATFJT010000162.1:0-3117 GCA_035269065.1 Saprospiraceae bacterium
GATTTCATTTTTGTATTCATACCTTTCAATTTTCTTGTAAAATTCGTTGTGCAAACCAGCGAGGATCAAATTCGTCGAGAGAATTAGACGAGTTTTCACCTTTGCTGATATATCGAGCTGTACAACTCATTTCTTGCAGAAATGGAAGTACCGGTCCCCATTGTGACACCTCGTCGAGATGGGTAATCGCCACATGATCAGGATGCAGAGGATGATGAGTGGCAGACGTATTTTTGAAATAAAACTTATTCAGTGATGCATTAACTACGTAATGAATCTCCAATGGAGTGAGCGGTGTCAGCATCTGTCGGATCTTCCAAAACATGCGGAATGAATTCTCCTGTTCAATATTAATGGAAGGGGTATCTATCAATACATGGTCATAATCACTCCAGAGCTCCAAATGATCATTAACATCCTTTCCAGTACTGACCTCGAAATAGGGGAGATCATGGTCATCACAAAATGGTTTAAGTATAGTGTAATATGGGAAGGATTTTTGATCTTGAGGGTGGACGCTGACAACTGCAATTTTCTTGGAATCCATCAACTCCGGATGTTGACTCAATTTCATGATCAGGCTGGTTTTTCCTGAGCCTGAAGGCCCCACAAACAACATGAATTTTTGAGGAGCTTCCAGGTTTGGTTCTCCAAGAGCATTTCTGATAATACCACCAAGTTTGATCATGAACTGTTCTGGCTGGTCATAGGGGTCAATTCCCTTTTCTATGATCTTACTGAACCATCCGGCAATAGTACTGGTACTGATGCCGGTATGCACTAGCTGCTGAAAAGCAGGGTGGGAGGCATAATCGAGATTGGCTGATATCAATGCAGAGTCAAGCAAAGCCTCAAGCTTATCAAACCTTTTATGTAAGGCCTTTATTTCGCGTTCCTCGTTTCTATTTGGTGAAACAACGAGCCTTTGTTGTTGCTTTTTCCATGAACGTTCGGATTGTTTGAAATGAGTGATAAAACCATTTCCGGGTCTGGTTTCATTAACAGAGGGATTAAAATCAGAATCTTCACTATCTGGCCCCCTTACAGATTGTTCTTGAGATCCGTTTCCATTTAAAGGATTACGAATTGCAGCTCTGCCATAAGCTTTTGTTCCGTTGCCATTGGAATGCAAGCCGTCTATGTTGTCTGTAGGAGAGGGAGAAACGGAATTTTTACCTGTCGGTTCTTTTAGTTCCTTATCCAATTCTAATGCAAATTTTCGAAGAGAGCTCAGTCGTTCCTCTTTTTTCATTTTAGGCTTAGTTACATCCGAATTATTCTCGGGAACAAAAGATCGTTCGAACAATACTCCGGGTTCTTGCTCATCAGGTGCAGTTTTCCTTTTGGCATTTTGCTGAGTAGGAGGACGTTTTTCCTGTTCTTTTTTCTTGGCATCAGAGAAGATGGTAATGCTGGCTCGTCCCGACGCATCACCTTCATTTGATTCCATGACTAAAAAATCATCCCCATACATCTGCTGGGCACTTTTCTTAGCCGCTTCTATAGTTTTTCCAAAAACGTTCTTAAGTATCATACGGTTGCAAAATCTTCAGTTTTCTGGACAGTTTGCTCTGTTGACTGCTGTGATACAGTGTCAAACTTCTCAGCTTCTAATTTTAGTCGCCCAAAAGTTTTAAACTGTACATCCTGACTTATGTCATTGTAAGACAGCACATTTATATCTGGCAATATTGGTGCCAAAAATTCAAAAAGGGTAAACCTCAATATTGGTGAAGTAAGAAGGACCGGGTCATATCCCTGCCGTATCATTTTGTCGAAGGTAATGGATGCATTTTTATACAACGTCTCCACCGTATCAGGAGTTAATCCCAGCGTATTACTGTTGAGCATACCTTGCTGAGCCTGTGAAATAAGATGTGATTCAAGATTGGAATCCAACATAACTACCACAACCAGGTTATCATCTGTGGCAAATTGCTTGGTAATAGTTTCTGAAAGTGTCGCCCTGCAATATTCGTTAAGTACATCAGTATTAGATGTTTGCCCGCAGTGATCGGCGAGGGTTTCTAAAATGGTGTTGAGGTCTTTGATAGGGATTCGTTCACGTAGTAAACGTTTCAGGACTTTTTGGATCTCACCTACTTTCATACCGTCAGGGATCAATTCCTCGACAAGAGCAGGTGATTGCTCTTTTATGTTATCAATGAGTTTTTTCACCATTTGACGGTCTACCAACTTATAAGCATTTTTCTTAAGCACCTCCATCAAATGGGTGGTAATGACCGCGCCGGATTCAATGACCGAAAGACCATATTTTTCCGCCTGAGACTTATTTTTTCCGCTCACCCAGATGGCATCCATTCCAAAAGTTGGATCTTTGGTCTCGATACCCTGTATATCAGGTTTGAAATCTTCGGGGAGAAGTGTGAGGTAATAGCCTGGCAATATTTCTCCCTGCCCCTGAAGGATACCTCTCATTTTAATGGTATAGTTGTTGGCATTAAGTTGAACATTGTCTCTGATTCGAATTGATGGAATAATGATCCCAAGCTCGGATGCAAGTTGCTTCCGAAGAGATGTCATCCTATCCAGTAAGTCACCGCCCTGATTTGCTTCCACCATTGGTATTAGGCTATAACCGATCTCAAGTTCAAGGGTATCAACCAACAGATAGTTTTCCACAGGATCTTCAGGTTTTCCAGTAAGAGCTTTGGTCTCCTCAGCCTGTGCTTCAACACGTTCTTTTTCCTCTTTAGCTAGATTCGTGTAAGCCATGAAGAGAAAAAATGCACTGATGAGTGCAAAGGGTAATAAAGGTAAGCCGGGCATTAATCCAAGCAGAAATACAAATACACCTCCGATGACCATGGTCTTTGGATTGCCAAATAGTTGTCCTGTAAGTTCCTTACTAAGATTACCTTCGCTTGCGGCTCTTGACACTATAATACCAGCGGCTGTTGCAATGAGTAGTGCGGGAATCTGTGAAACCAATCCATCCCCGATGGTCATCAGTGTATACTTAGTAGCCGCTTCTCCGATTGGCATACCCAGTTGGGCGGTACCGATGATGAGCCCACCAATAATATTAATAAAGGTTATCAGAAGACCTGCAATAACATCACCGCGAACAAATTTACTGGCACCATCCATGGCTCC
>DATFJT010000163.1:0-5857 GCA_035269065.1 Saprospiraceae bacterium
TCTTCTGCATCACTAACCGGTGCAGTCGCCTTTGGGGTACATGCAGCAAGAAGACCTGTAAAAACAGCGATGATCCATAAAAAACGTGCCATGAGATATTCTTATTTAAATCTGACGGTGACGGTTTCTCCGATCCAGCAACCAACTTTAGCAGATTGACCTTCCTTAATGCCGCGCATGAAACCCTCGTTTTGTTCGGGGTAAGAGGATCTGTATTTCGAAATTCTATCACTGGCTTCAGCTGCAACCTCGCTATCAATTGATTTGGCATAACTGTACTTCTCTACTGCCGCCAGGATGGCCAATCTTTGATTCCAGGAATCTCCGCAGCCACTTGCCGTTGAGGCATACATATCCGCTATAAGCATATAGGGACGCCCCCAATCGGATTTCAATGCGGCTGCTTTTCTGGCATTGCCCCTGGCTGTACTGTACTGATTGAGTTTTCTGAACTGAATGGAGGCCATGGAAAAGTAATAAGAAGCTTTTTTCTCATCATCTTCTGCTTTCTCTATGGCTTCCTTGTATTTATCTACCGCCTCTGGGTATTTTCCTTCTCGATACAACTCTGAGGCATACCAGCCAGGATTGTTCTTTCTCTTTTCTTCCAACAACTGCGCTTTTTCCTCTGCAATCCGCTCGGCATCCTTCTCGGCAATCTCTTTCATCAATGGATCCTCCTTGTCACATCCACCCTGGCGTAATTTCTTATACACTTCGCGGTATACATCAGGATTGTCAGGATCTGCGTTGTACATATCCTGGAATTTATCCTTAAAGTACTGGCAGTCGAAAATATCGCTTTCAATACTCTGAAGTACCCCATTCACGCCTTGTAAGGTTTGACTGTACTGAGCTTTAAACCGGTCATTGTTCTCAATATTGTAGCTGGCTATATTTTGTAATTCCTGGAAAATTTCACGCGCCTCCTCTAATTCCACATTTCCTGCCTTGTATTCAGTAACCAAACCGTCAGCAGCAGGGATGAGGGCCACATATTCCGTTTTATTGCCTCCGGCTTCTATGGCTTTTTTGCCTTCCTCATAAATCTTGGCTCTGTCCATATTGAAACTGTAATACATGTGGTACACTTTTCTGCCCAGGGCGAATGCTTTTTGATCCGGGTAACACACGGGAATCTGGTCGAAAAGATCCAGGATTTGATCGCGAAGAATCAGCTTTTGTGCTTCATCTGTCGCATTATCGTATTGATGTTTGTACAAAGTCACTCCGTCTGTGTATTGCATAATCCGATTTCCGTCAGCTGCGGGGGCTACGGAGAATGCTTTTTGCCAGTATTCGTAGGCTTTTTCGTATTCCTGCCCTTTGAGAAAATCGCGGTAGACTACATGTGCCTCCTTGGCTTCAGTGCCATTCTCCGCACTGGAAAAAGTGGCGCATTGGCCTTTAACCGGGTCAGTCGGCAAAGAGAAAAGTAACCCTGCTACGAGCAGTCCGATCCAATTTTGTCTAAGCATTTTACTGATATTTTTGTTTATAAAACCAAGTATTATCATTGATGGTAAATCCAAAATTAAGTCTTAGGTAGTTTTGCAGAATACCGGAGTCGCCGGTTACTTCCATTTGTCCGTATTCAGCAGAAATATCCAGGTAGCTTACTTTTTGTCGGGGTAAGAAAAATGGCAATCCCAAGCCAAAAGTTAAGCCCCGGTCTGTTAGACTATTTCCTTCCACAAGTCTGTAGTCTTCTCCGGTGTAGGCACCTAATCGATAATTCACTTTCGTCAAATAGCCTCCAAAGCCATTTTTGTCAGGAGTAAATTCGACACCTGCTGAAAAGCGATAGGCATTTTGTAAACTCTGGTTGACATAATTTTCAGCAGTGCCATCCCATATTTCTGCCTGGTAATTCACCCCAAAGTTCCAACGCTCAGAATCTGTATAACTGATCCCCAAACTATAATTCAAAGGCAAACGGAAAAAGTCCTCCTGGTCTGAAATAGAGGATATGGTATCGGTCATTGATGATCCTGGTGCGGTTATACCCGAAATTTGATTGCTGATGGCTTTTACTTCTGTATTTCCGCCGATAGTAGCGCCGAACTGCAGTGCTTTATTAGACACATTTTTGCTTTTGGCTTTTTCTTTATTGAGTATAACGCTGTAAATCCCTCCGGTATTCCAATTGAAGCCAAACAAACTGGATACTTCTTCTGAAATTGAATCGAAGGACCCAAACACATCGACATAGCGAAACCTACTGAAAATAGTCTTGTTGCCAAAAAAGATACCTGCACTCGCACCGAAAGAAAAATTGTCATAATTCGCCCCCAATGAAAACATGGCATTATAGCTCTCACCATCTCCATTGGCGCTACTGAGCAACCTTCCAAATTCTTCGGTATCAGTTAGTACATCGAGGCTGTAATCTGTGCGTGTAAAAGGAACAAGATGTAAGGCAGCACCAATGCGAACCTTGGATTTTTCTTCGCGGTATAACTCGTTGAAAAAATTCTGTAGAGGAAAGGCAATGTGTATATACCCTACCTGTCCGGTCCATTGGGTTTCGGATTGACTGTCCAACTCCAATACATTTCTGCGCGTCATACCTGCCATAGATAAGCTAGTGTACCTCAAAAGACCCAGTGATGCCGGATTGTGGTGGTTGAATCTGTAAATGTTGCTGTATGTAGCCGTGAGATGACCCATTCCTGAAATGGCGGCATGAGTAGGGGTGTTGCGGACACCCAGACCCAGTGCAGTCAAAGGCAAATTGGTGTTTTGAGCATGGACTGCTGATGGTGTTAGCAGTGCCGTGCCTAAAAGCATACTAATGATGGAAAGAATATATTTCATATAAACCTTTGATGACTAAATCTTTTTCGTAATGATGCGGCACCTGCAATTGTTCACTGATCCATTCGCCAGCCCCTCCAGTGAGGTATAATTCAAAATGGTCCCAATCCGTCTTCCGGTGGTAAAAATCCACCTCCGCCAGAACACCATAAGCTCCTCCATAATACAGGGCTTCATTGGTGCTTTTACCCTGTAAACCATCCAAATCGGTCGATTTTGCCAGGGGAAGACTGTGCGTGAGATCATGCATGGCTTGAAGTCTCATGTGCAACCCTGGGGCAATATTACCTCCGAGGTATTTACCCCTTTCGCTGACCCAATCGTAGGTAATACAGGTGCCCGCGTCAATGACCAACAAATTGGAGCCTCCTGATAGATGCCAAGCCCCGGTTACGGCAGCTATACGGTCCTTACCCAATGTTTCGGGCGTGCTGTAATCCATTGTCAATGGTAGTCGCGTCCTGTGGTCGAGCAATTCAAAGGAAACGCCCTTTTTGTTCAAATACCTTTTTAAAATTTCATTGGCGCGAACAGTACTTATAAAAAGCTCCTCTACTTTCCACTGGCTGAAGCATTCTTCAAGTGCCGACTCGGGGGCATCATCGGTATTGATCAAATCTCTGAGGCTGCCACCCTCAAAAACGCCGATCTTGGTTCTGGTATTGCCGATGTCTACGATTAGAACTGCCATTGTCAATGTTTAAAGTGCCTGACACCCGTAAGCATGAGACACAGGTTGTGTTTTTTTGCGTAATCAATGGTTTCATTATCTCGAATGGATCCACCAGGTTGAACCACTGCGGTAATGCCTTCTTTGTGCGCCATTTCAATAGCATCACCGAACGGAAAGAAAGCATCGCTTGCCATGACTGCTTCTTTCAGAGGTAAATCTAATCTTTTGGCTTTTTCTGCGGCTTGTCTCAGTGCGTCTATGCGGCTTGTTTGCCCACACCCCATGCCTACCAGTTGACCATCTTTCACCAGCGCAATGGCATTGGATTTAAGGTGTTTTACGGCAATGTTGGCCAGCATCAGATCTGTCTTTTCTCGTTCACTCATATCCCTGCCACCCTTGGACTCCCATTCATCGATATTGTGTCGAAAGTTGTCATTTTCTTGAACGAGTGCTCCGCTCAAGAGTGATTTGAATACCTGAGGCTCAGCCTCTCCGAGTTCATACTGAACCAGACATCTTTTCTTCTTTTTGCCTGCAAAAAAATCCAGGCTTTCCTTCGAAAACTCTGGCGCGAGCAGAATTTCAAAGAATATTTTATTAATGGATTTGGCAGTAGATAAATCCATCTTTTGATTGGTAATGAGAATACCACCGAATGCGGAGACCGGGTCTCCTGCAAGTGCTTTTTCCCAGGACTCTTGCAAGCTTTCTCCGAGGGCCAATCCGCAAGCATTGGTGTGTTTAATTACGGCAAAGACATTTTTGGAAGGAGGGAGATCCCGCATTAAGGCAACACCAGCATCAATATCGACCAGGTTATTGAAGGACAATTCCTTGCCTTGAATCTGGATCATATCTTTCCTCAAATCCCCACAATACCAAGCCTTCTGATGAGGGTTTTCCCCATAGCGTAGAGCTGATTTTTCTGCGTATTCAATTTTGAAGCCACCCTTATCATCCAAGAGATACCCACCAATTTGGGCGTCATAATGACTGCTGATCTGAAACGCGCGCGCAGCCATACGTTTGCTTTCAACTTTCGGTATGTCTTTTCCGTAATCTTTGAGCAGTTGTGTTAAATCTGTATAGCTTTCACGAGAGGGGATAACCAAACAATGATCGTAATTTTTGGCTGCGGCTCGAATGAGGGAAATGCCCCCTATATCAATTTTTTCAATGATCTCTTCGTGGTCAGCGCCATGATTTACTGTTTCTTCAAAAGGATAAAGATCCACAATGACCAGGTCAAAGCGCTTTAAATCATGTTCTTTAAGCTCGTTTTCATGATCCTCGCGAGCCAGAATTCCTCCAAAGACAGCAGGATGTAAGGTCTTTACCCGTCCACCCATTATAGAGGGGTAACCGGTCAATGATTCCACTGATTTCACAGCGTAGCCTTGCTCTTTCAGGTAAGAAAGAGTGCCCCCGGTAGAATAGATTTCTACACCCAATGCTTTCAATTTAGGTAGAAGGTCTTCAAGTCCGGATTTGTGGTAGACGGATACAAGTGCCCGTCGAATAGAAATGCTTTTGGACATAGGTAAAATTTGCAGCCAAAAGTAATAAAATCATAGGCTTTACATGTGATCAAGAGGATAAAGCTTTCGTAACCATCAGAAAAAGGGCTCAGTCGGATTTGGTGGATTTTTTTATTTGCCCATCCAACCATTGGATGACTTCTTTCGCAGCTAGGTAAGGTGCTTTTTTTGATTCCGATACCGCTGTTTTTTGTTGGGCAACCAATGAGTTGAGGCCGGGATATTGACTGAACCATTCGAGAAAGGACCTATTGAGACTGCTGTCAAACCAGTCCATAGCTTGATGAGATCTATTTTTTGATAAATATCCATTGTCGGAAACAAAATTAAAATAAGCTCCAATTTCCGTTAGGAGCGTGGATATACCTGTTCGCTCCTGCGAAGAAATGGTGTGCAGGGAGGTTTCCCAGCCACTTCGTTTCGGGGGGAATAGCTGAACAGCTTGCCTGTAGGCGCGTTTTGTCTCTAAAGCCAGTTGTTTCCTGTCTCCGTCTGCTTTGTTGACTGCAATAATGTCTGCCATTTCTACTACCCCTCTTTTAATTCCTTGTAAGCTATCTCCAGCACCGGGTAGCAAAAGAAGTAAAAACAGATCCGTCATCTGAGCTACGGCGGTCTCAGATTGCCCCACACCTACTGTTTCTATGAGAATGTAATCATAGGAGAGGGCCTCAAATAAGGCGATACTCTCTCTTGTTGCTCCCGCTACACCGCCAAGGATGTTACTGGAAGGGGAAGGGCGTATGTAGGCATTTTTTCTTTTGCTGAGTTCTGTCATTCTCGTTTGATCCCCCAAAATACTGCCGCCACTCACGGCGCTGCTCGG
>DATFJT010000164.1:0-9608 GCA_035269065.1 Saprospiraceae bacterium
CTCTGTCAAATATATACTGGCGCAAAACATCTCCGTACAAATGTACGACTGTTCTATCCGGACGAACAACAAAAATGGAAGGATAGTAAGCCACCTCGAAATATTGGCCCCAGGCTGCATCATTCATCATGATATAGTCTACTCCCGCAGACCAGTCCCCTACAGAACTGCCACCACCATAGATATCTGCCTCTGGCGTGCTGGGATCGACCTCTACCGCAATGACCCTTACTTGATCTGTACCGTCTGGCCCGTATAAATCGTGCATATCTTTTAGCAATCCATTTTGGTGCACATTCCAACAAGGTCCGCACCAGGTGGCGTATGCATCTACGATAACAGCTTGTCCACTGTCCAGAATTTGAAATAAATCAATCGTTTCCTGTGTCTGAATTTCTGTTCCGGTAATGTTATCCGTTAGTACGGTACCGTCTGCCAATTGGGCTCTTACTTGGACGGCCAGGAACATCACCGCCAACATCATTAGTAAACTTTGCTTCATATGATATCAATTAGAATTAAATAATAAACCAAAGTGAATTTATTATTTTTTGTCCTGATTTCTATAAGAAAGCGAATTTTTCTCAACACAGAGGTCTTTATAACTAACGCTCAAAAGGCAAAAGTTCTAAAACAATTATAATTGTGATTCTTAAATTCAAGCTTTAAAAACAGGATATATGGAGCAATACTTTCAAGAATATATTGATGCTTTTATTTCATGGCTTCCCTCCATGGTCCTCGCTACCATTGTGCTGATACTTGGCATGTGGGTAATCAAACGAATCCACAAAATGCTGGATAAAAACCTGCACAGAATACGCATTGATGATGGCGTAAGTCATTTCTTACTCTCTTTCCTCGACATCCTCTTGAAAATAACGCTACTTCTCATTGCCGCTTCCATCATTGGATTCCAGATGTCTGCCCTTATCGGATTACTTGCTGCAGCAGGTTTTGCCGTGGGTATGGCCCTGCAGGGATTTCTCGGGAATTTCGCTTCTGGGTTGACCATCATTTTCTTTAAGTCCTATTCCGTAGGTGACTGGGTGGACATCGGTGATAAATTTGGGAAGGTAGAGTCCATTCAAATATTCAACACCATTCTCAGAACACCCAATAATAAAAAACTAGTAGTGCCCAATGGCCAGGTCACCGAAAACATCATCACAAATCTCTCTGATAGGGGATTCATCCGTTTAGAATTAACAATCCTTGTGGGATACGAAGAAAGCTATCCTCGCCTGGAAGAAATTATTAAAGCATCCCTACTTGATTGCCCTTATCTGGTAGATGGTCATGAGCTTCTAATGGGTATTGAATCGTATGACACCCACAATATTCATCTGGCTGTACGCCCAGCGGTAGACCCAGATCAATATTGGGCGGCCGTATATGACTGTCACGCCCGTATCAAAAAAGCCTTCAATGCAAACGGTGTCAAAATGGCCTATTCAGAAGGCGTAGAATTAGGGCCTATTGGCAGTTAAAGCCTTGTATCATTTTTCAGGATTCACTATATTTAGACATGTAATAAATGATTATGACCCTGAAGGATACGAAATACTTAACAGCCTATGCTGTTCCAATATGTTTTCTCGTGGGAATATATGCAGGAGGCTACTGGTCATATCTGACTATACTTTTTGCCTTTGGTTTCATTCCCCTAGTGGAAGAGCTGCTTGCTGAAAACAAAGAAAATTACAACGAAGAGGAACTCAGGGAGCGAAAGAAAAGTCCTTTTTTTGATGCACTTCTCTATTTTAATGTACTTATCATTTACGGATTTGTTCTGCTGTTTCTATACGAGCTGGATAAAGGAGAATGGACATCAACAGAATATTGGGGACAGCTGATCTCTCTCGGCATTGTCATGGGCGCAGGTGGTATCAATGTGGCTCATGAGTTGGGGCACCGGTCAAATAAAAAGGAACAATTCATGGCGAAATTGTTGCTGCTTCCCAGTTTGTACATGCACTTTATTATTGAACATAATCGCGGACATCACAAAAATGTGGCGACCAGGAAGGATCCTGCAACAGCCCGTTTTAATGAAAATTTCTATCAGTTCTGGTTGCGATCTGTAAGTCACTCCTATTTACATGCCTGGCAATTGGATCTGCAATACAAGCGTAGTAAAGGCATGAAAAGTCATGAATTTTGGAAATTAGATATGTTCTGGTTTAATGTTGCACAGATACTTTACCTCGCATTGGCCTATTTCTTTTTTGGCTGGGTAGGGTTTCTATCAGTATTAATAGCTGGTATTATTTCTTTTAGTCTTTTAGAGTTGATCAATTACATCGAGCATTATGGAATGGAAAGAAAATTGAAAAACAATGGCCAATACGAGAGGGTAGGCTTGCAGCACAGTTGGAATTCTGATAAAAAATTAGGACGCATTGTTCTATATGAACTAACCCGACATTCAGATCACCACTTCAGGGCTTCAAAGAAATACCAGTTATTGGAGTCAAACGAGAAAAGCCCCAACCTGCCACTTGGTTATCCCGCTTCTATGATTATGGCCTTGTTACCTCCTTTGTGGTTTGCTATAATGAATCCTAGAGTTCCCGGTAGTGCGAAACATGAACTGGCTTACTGATCCATATATCGCCTGAGTGCAGCACGATCCATATCACAGTTAAACCATTCCCTTGAAATATCTGCTCCAATTTTTTCGTAAAAAGCGATAGCTGGCTCATTCCAATCCAATACCTGCCAGCGCACCCGATAACACTTTTCTTCCCATGCGAGGCGAAGTACATGATCCAAAAGCACTCTCCCAATGCCCTTCCCCCTGAAGTCTTTCTTTACATAGAGGTCATCCAGGTAAAGACTTTTACCCACCCAGGTCGAATAAGCAAAGAAATAGACAGCCATTCCTACAGTTTTTCCATCGATTTTAGCAAGGACGAAATCAAAATGTTCCCACTCCTCCTCCATCTGCTCTATCGAATTGCTTACTGCTTCGGGAGCTTTCTCAAAATCGGCCAATTCCTGGATGAGTTCTATCAAGTCTTTAAAATCGGACTTATTTCCTTGCACAAGTTCCAATCCTTTAAGAGGCATGTTGTCCATATTCCTGATCCAGTTTTTGTGCCAATTCAAAATCTTTATCTGTCAGCCCACCACTATCATGGGTACTCAATCGTATTTGCACCTTGTTGTAGACATTGCTCCATTCCGGGTGGTGGTTATGCTTTTCTGCCCAGATGGCGCCCGCGGTCATGAAAGCAAAGGCTTGTATGAAATTTTTAAACTCATAAGCTTTCTCTATTCCGTTCTCTTTGAATATCCAGCCCTTCATGTTGACGTCTGACATTTTCTGAATGGCCTCTTTTTCTTGATAAATCTTCATAATTGTGTTTTCTATAGTGTAATGTATTCTTAAAATGATTATAAGAAATAACCTGGAAGTAATTGAAAGCTCAAGTAAGAATTTGCTTTTAGATAGTCATACGGGATTGTTCCATTTTACCTGGGTCAGCTGCATCGTAATTCCTATTCTAGAAGTAATTTTATTCGACTGAACAATTAAAGTACGCTTAAATCACGTTTTGTATAGTATCTATGAAGAGATCTTACATAGTTTTATGCTTTGTTTTTAGTTTTACGGCCGGGCATACTCAATCCGACTGGCAGAGCCTTGAGGCTTCAGACGGACTATACCGGGTTGCTCTCCCCGCACATTACCAACAGTCTAAGGACACCATTCCCAGGGAATTTGGAACAGTGATGGTCTATAATTTCACGGCTTATGAACTGAGTGATAGTATTTTGTATAATTTTATGGATATGCACTATCCCAGAAGGGTAGACCTCAGTGAAGATCATGTGCTGGCTGACAGCATCCTGCAGATCAATTTAAGAGAAATAGCCAATCAACTGGACGGCAAGGTAGTCTACCAAGCGGAACTGCCAATGAAACACCGGGCGCTTCAAGCAAGAATTAGAACATCAAGTCAAAGAATTGTGCGCATTAAAATGCATGCCCTGCATAACCGTTTTCTTTTACAACAGGTTCATGGAGTATCCGAAACTGTGAATCAAAAGAAAGCAGAGAATTACTTCAACGGTTTACGTCTTTACCCTGATAATTATAAAAGGGAATAAATATCAAGCAAGAAGTACTTTGGCAAAAGAGGCACTTATTTTTCATTCTCAAATAGTTATGTCTAAATTTGTAGTTCAAATTATCATTTACTTAATTCCCGCATGAAGAAAATCGTCTTTCCGGGTTCTTTCGATCCCATCACAAAGGGGCATGTAGATCTTGTTCAACGCGCTTTGCCGCTTTTCGATGAGCTTATCCTTGCCATAGGGGTAAACAGTCAAAAAAAGACGCTTTTCGACCTGGAAACCCGTTTGGGCTGGCTCAAACAAGTCTTTATCGATGAGCCAAAGGTAAAAGTGGACACCTTTGAGAAACTCACGGCGAGTTATTGCAATCGGATCGGTGCCAAGTATCTTTTGAGAGGGTTGAGAAATGCTTCGGATTTCGATTATGAGAAAACTATTTCTCAACTAAATTTCATTGTAGGGGATGAATTAGAGACTTTGTTTTTTATCAGCCGACCGGCCTACAGCCATATTAGTTCCACTATAGTAAGAGAAATCATCAATGGCGGAGGAGATGCATCTCCTTTCCTGCCTGAGAATATCGTATTGAATAAAGAAAACAATTGAATTTATGTCCAACGCAATATTTAAAGTTCCAGATAGCTACAACGAGCCCATTTACGATTACGCCCCTGGGTCGCCGGAAAAAGAATCACTTCTAAAGAAGATCAAAGAATTAAAATCCACTGTTCATGATGTACCTATGCACATTAACGGTAAAGAAGTAACTACCGGTGACAAAGCAGAGATTCGTCCTCCTCACGAATTATCGCATTTGCTGGGCCATTATCATAAAGGTGATGCCAGCCATGTCAAGAAAGCCATAGATGCTGCACTCAAGGCCAAAAAGGACTGGGAAGAAATGCCATGGCAGGACCGAGCAGCTATTTTTCTAAAGGCTGCTGATTTGATATCAGGTCCTTACCGCGATAAAATCAATGCCGCCACCATGTTGTGCCAGTCCAAAAATGTCTACCAATCAGAAATTGATGCTGTTATGGAGTTGTGCGACTTTTTGCGCTTCAATGTCAAATTCATGACTGACATCTATAAGAATCAGCCAATTAGTACAAGAGGGACGTGGAACAGAATTGAACACAGAGGCCTTGAAGGTTTTATATTTGCCATTACCCCTTTTAATTTCACGGCAATTGCGGGCAACTTACCCAGTGCTCCGGCTATGATGGGAAATTGTGTGGTTTGGAAGCCTGCAGAATCGCAGATTTTCTCCGCTAATGTGATCATGGAAGTATTCAAAGAAGCCGGATTGCCTGATGGTGTAATCAATCTGGTTTACGCTCCTGGTCCAACCATGGGAGATATCATTTTTGAGCATCCTGACTTTGCCGGTTTGCATTTTACCGGGAGCACAGGGGTTTTCCAAAAGCTATGGAAAATAATAGGTAACAACATTAGTAAGTATAAAGCATATCCCCGCATTGTAGGAGAGACTGGTGGAAAAGACTTTATCGTGGCACATCCTGATGCGGATTACAGCAAAATGGTGGCTGCTTTCATTCGAGGAGCTTTCGAATTCCAGGGGCAGAAATGCAGTGCTGCTTCCAGAGCCTATATTCCTAAATCGCGCTGGGATGTCCTGCATGCAGAATTGAAAGAAGAATACCATACCCTCAAGATGGGTTCGGTGGAAGATTTCTCCAACTTTGTCAACGCGGTAATAGACGAGGCCGCATTCGACAAAATTGCAGAATACATCGATTACATTAAGGAGAGTAAAGATGCCGAAATCATTTTTGGAGGAAATTACAGCAAAGAGAAAGGCTATTTTATTGAGCCCACGATTGCTTTGACCACTGATCCTCACTTCAAGACAATGGAAGAAGAAATTTTCGGTCCTGTGCTGACCGTCTACCTCTACGACGATGATAAGTTTGAAGAAACACTCGAACTTGTGGACAATACCTCTCCTTATGCCTTAACAGGTGCTGTTTTTGCAAGAAAAAGAGAGGATATACGTCTTGCAGAGGCCAAGCTCAGACATGCAGCTGGTAATTTCTATATTAATGATAAGCCTACAGGGTCAATTGTTGGACAACAGCCTTTTGGTGGAGCAAGAGGAAGTGGAACCAACGATAAAGCAGGCAGTATGCTCAATCTTCTGAGATGGGTGAGTCAGAGAACAATAAAAGAGACCTTCGTAGCAACAAAAGACTACAGATATCCATTTTTGGGTTAATCAATATTAAAAAACAATATGGACGATTTAAATAACCTTCAGAAAAGGGTAAAAAAATACAACGAAATCCTTCAAAATACGAGAACCTACAGGCAGGAATGGAAGGATGATCTAAAGAAAATGATTAAAGATACGCTCCAAGAAATCATAGACAATACGGAGCTTGAAGCGGAGATTAATCTAAAGGAGCACCTGGAAAATCTGGAGGCCATTGAGTTGAGCCTTGGACACGTAAAGAGTGGGCTTTATGAAGAGATCAATACAAAGGTTAAAAAGCACTTGATCAAGCACAATGGTTCACTGATTTATCAGCAATTGTTCAATGGCAAAGTAATCGTATTGATTTATTTTCCTGCTATAGAGGGTTATGGCGAGCCAAGGCCCCCGAAAACTATCGCTATTTACAGGCCTGAGGAAATCAAACCTGCCTTTATATTGCGTCATATGGAGGAATTCATCAAGTATGTCTCTGATTGGGAGGATTATGATGATGATGAACCAAGCAAGAAAATAGGATTCAAACTGAATTTTGAAAGCGAAGAACAGTCATGACCCATGAACGAGAAAAAATTCAGAGACGAAATTTCGAATGGCTATAGCCATGAAGGATCCTATTTCATCCTTGGTGGTGCAGTTTTAGGAGAAAAGGTATTTTCCGATTTACCTGTTAACGTACCATTGGCAACACTGAACAGGCATGGCCTCATTTCAGGAGCCACAGGGTCCGGGAAAACCAAAACGCTACAAATATTCGCTGAACATTTAAGCGAAGCTGGTGTGCCTTCTCTCGTCATGGATATCAAGGGGGATTTAAGCGGATTAGCTGCAAAAAGTGCGGGCCATCCCAAAATCGATGAACGCCACGATAAAATAGGGATTCCCTTCAATCCGCAGGCGTATCCTGTTGAATTTTTGAGCCTGTCCCAGGAAAAGGGTATTAAATTACGGGCAACAGTAACAGAATTTGGTCCTGTATTGCTTTCAAAAATTCTTGATCTCAATGACACACAGTTTGGAGTACTTGCACTCACCTTTCAATATTGTGATGATCAAAATATACCCATATTAGACCTCGCTGATTTAAAAAAGGCGCTTCAATATACGATCGGGGAGGGAAAAGAAGAGGTGAACGCCAAATACGGGGCAGTTCACTCAGCCTCTGTAGGTGCCATCATGCGAAAACTGATCATTCTCGAACAACAAGATGCCGATCCACTTTTTGGAGAACCCAGTTTTGACGTGGAGGATCTTTTGCAAAAGGAGAGAACGGGCAGAGCCATGATTAACATTATCCGTTTGACAGACATGCAGGATCGCCCGGATATATTTTCGACTTTTGTACTTCAATTATTGGCTGAAGTTTACAGCACTTTCCCTGAGGAAGGCGATGTCGAAAAACCAAAATTGGCCATTTTTATTGACGAGGCACATTTAGTTTTCAAGAATGCCGATAAAGCCCTGATGGATCAAATCGAAGTGATCATTAAACTGATTCGATCCAAAGGCGTAGCCATCTTCTTTGTTACCCAAAATCCGACGGATGTTCCCGATTTCATACTGGCGCAACTCGGAACAAAAGTTCAACATGCACTTCGTGCGTTTACAGCAAAAGACAGAAAGGCCATCAAACTCGCTGCTCAAAATTTCCCTTTGACAGATCATTATGATGTGGCCAATCAGTTGACTTCCCTTGGCATAGGGGAAGCTCTTGTCACTACACTCAATGAGGATGGAAGACCTACTCCCCTTGTTCATTGTATGCTGCGCGCTCCACAAAGCAGAATGGACATTCTCACTACTGATGAAATAGATGAAGTCATCAGTCATTCTAGACTCATTGAGAAATACAATACAGTAGTTGATCGGGAAAGTGCGCATGAAATACTAGAAAAAAAGATTCAGCGCGCCAAAACCGAGGAACAAAGGGAGAAAATGCATCAGCAAAGAGATCGTGGCAGACGTGCTTCAAGAGAGAAAAGCATGTTTGAACAAGTTTTAAACTCCACCACCACCAGACAAATAGGACGCACAGTGGCTCGTGAATTGGCTAGAGGGCTCCTCGGGGTTCTCGGTGTGAAGAAATGACGCTAATCGCAGATAGGCAGACTTAATCGTCAGGAGTCTAATTGTCGTTGGTAAAATGACCGTGCTTGTTTTTTTCTCCTTCAGATGAAGTTTTTCTGCACATAAATCTACTCCAGGGAATACTGTTGTAGTGGTTCCCCCCAAAATACTCCAGGATGTGGTAAAACTTATTGGGATCCTGGCTACCTGGAAGCACTTGAATAACCCTAAAACTTTCATCTACAAAAACCAGCATGGGCAGGCTCGAATTACCATTGGTCAACGCCCTTACCAATTCATGCTCTCCGGTAAGCGTACTTTTATATATTTTATCGTTGATGCGCACGTTTTCTTTGGAATTAACATCGAAACGAACCGAGTAAAAAAAGCGATTCATGTATTGCGCATTTTTCTTCGCATTGAGAATTTTGTTATCCAAAGTCTCGCAAGAGCCACAAGGTTCTTTAAAGAGCTCTACGAGAACCTTTTTTGGGTCTTCTTCCATTTTTTTATCCACCTCTTGCCAAGTCAACCAATTCACTGACTGAGCAACCATGCCATGTACGGCAAATAGAATAACGACTAAAAACGAATTTTTTAGAATCATGCCTTTGTTCATTATCATGAGCTGATGTCTGCGCCACACATTCGTATTGCGTTCAAAGCATCATACATAGTAACACATAATTCCCATATTTTATCCACTTAACTTAGTGCTTTAAAATATATTTAACTTTTGCCCGGAAGATAATAAATCCACTCATCATGATCGATATGCCAGGTGGCTTGCCTGCTCCTATGGACAAACTGAGGGGCTTCAATGCCTTGTTTTAATTCACTCTGGGTTCTGATCTCATAGCATTCATCCCAGAAATCAGATAGAATGAAGGCCTCCAAAAGCTTTTTACCTCCCTCAACGAAAAGTGATCGAATGCCTTTTGAGTATAGCAGATCCATCAGTGCCGGAATTTCCCAATCCGCTGTCCGCATCATTTTCACACTTTCGTTTTTATCAATTATCGGATTAGGTGTTGCTGTTTCAGAAGTAATATATAATACGGAAGGGGATTTAAAGAGCTTTTCACTGCCCATGAGTCTCGCACTTCTATCAAGTACAACAATTACCGGTGGCGTTCCAAAATACTTTCTAATATCCAAACGCGGATTGTCCGTAAACACCGTGTTGGTTCCTACCATAATGGCATGACAGCTCGCACGCATGGCA
>DATFJT010000165.1:0-2696 GCA_035269065.1 Saprospiraceae bacterium
ATGGTCAGTTGAACTTTCTGACCCGTTTGGTCCTCATACTGCTGCACCCATTCCTCCATAGCAAACTGCATATTGGCAGCGCAGGCAATAGATAAATCAGGTCCCTGCACCTTCTTGCACGAGCACATCAGACAGAACGCAAAAGCCAAGAGAAAAAAAACTGCTTTATTGCAGCTATTTTCCGCTTCTGCCTCATTCTCGATTCTTCTTTGACTGGATGGGAGCATCTATCGTTTTTCAAATCTCACAGCATTAAAATAGAGTTTATCCCGCTATACTTTTTGATTTTCATTATTTTTCTGAAAACATCAAAGTTCCACTTATGAAAATGCCTTGTTTTATCTTGCTCCTTCTAATCTTTCAAAGAGGTTATTGCCAGGATTTGAATAAAAGGCACAGTTTTGCTACTTCCTATTTTGGCATCGACGCCATTGTTGTTCCTCAATTATCGAACAGTGCATTTCTCAATCAGCAAGGACAAGAGGAGGTGCTGACGAGATCCGGATACCTCACTCCGGCAATAAACATCGGTGCCACTCATTTCTGGGGCCATGCTGATTTTTTCATTAGCATAAGTACAATTCCCATTTCTTTCACAGAAGACCAGTTAGAAAACAACATTCGTATGGGCACCATGACGGGTATGCGCTTGTATCCATGGGCCATCCAAAATGAAGGTCTCCGCCCTTATATAGGTTATCGGTTTGCCCCCTTCAGACTCAACCAGAAAAATCTTCTGGAAGAGAACTACCGGCGCACCAAAGTTAAAGGCATGGGTGAGTTGGGGTTGGCCTGGCAGACCGGCGCGAAATATATTTATCTTGGATACCACCGCGTATTCAACCCTGAGGAAGATATTTACATCTGCCGTAGAAAAACGGCTACAAGCTCTTACCCTGATGGGTTTTTTACACTAGGCATCAACCTCAGTCTCGAAACAACCCGGGGGGCTTACTCTCCTGTCATAAGGGAGTTGGATACCCTGTTGTCGAACAAAAACACCCTTGGACTCTTTATAGGTGTTGGCCCCTCAGCTGCTTTCCCGACAGCTTCCTCCGATTATATTCAAAGGGACCGACCTGTATTGGATGACCTGTCTATGCCCAATATTTTTCCAGACTTCACCATCGGCTATCACTTCTCAAAACATGATGTAGCCATCGCAGCAAATTTCAGGCCCATGGTACAAGAGCGGCAAGCATTTGGCTATGAACAGCGCATAAGAAGGAACAGCATAGGTGTTGAGGCCTACAAATACCTCTTCGATTATCACGGTTTTGCCCCTTACCTGGGAATCGGTTATCAGGCCAATTTCATTCGTTTCCAGGAATGGATCAATGAAGATGAGGTCAAAGATGTTACTTCCAATCAATCTGCTTACCACCTCATTTTTGGTTGGGACATCCGACCGGGCAAGAAAGGAGATTATTTATTGCTACGGACAAATCTTAGATGGACGCCTGATTTGGAATTTGCCGTCAACAGTAGTTCAGTAAACCTGGAATTTTTGGAGTTCAATTTCATTCAGGTCATACTGTATCCCCAGAGGATTAAGAAGTACAAAGAACTCAGAAGGTGAAATAAATTAAGTGGCTACCAATTCAGCCTTAGTCGAATACAAAAATTCTTCTCACTTCATCCGACTCGTCGAAAGTGTAGCTGATTCCTTCGTATTCATAAGAATTCCAAAATTCAAATATTTCCGGATCCGGATAAGCATCCTCGACTTCCTGTTTGGTGCTGCCTATTCCTATTCCTTCGGCAGTCGTTCCCATATAAGGTGCTGTAATAGTAATGCCTATGACTTCAAGATCTCTGATATTGGCATCTTCTTCTGCTCTCTCCATATTGAAAGCAAGTCCTAGGGCATCATAGTCCATCTGGTAATTCCAAAGATCATTACCAACTGAGGCACTAACCTCGAAATAATCATTACCAACCTCGTCCTCTACTTCACTGCCCTTGGTACCAATCACTAAACCCTCCAGTCCCTCACCGGGAAGAATGGTGGCGTCAATAATGGAAGGACCATCATCGTCTGAACAAGAGGAAATTAGAATGAAAATGCTCAATATTAAGAGTGTATTGATTTTATTCATTTGAAATAAGGTTAAGTATTACCAAATCTAAAGCAAAGATAAAAAAGGCGCCGATTTCTCGACGCCTCTCATTCACACAGACTATTTCAATTCTTTAAAACATCTCTAATCAATGGCTATTTGCTTGCTCTTTTTGGTCTCTACTTCTGACTTGGGTAGGGTGAGTACAAGCTCACCTTTCTGGTGAATTGCTTTGATACTGCCCTCATCCACGTTATCCGGTAACGCAAACGAGCGCTTGAAGGACTGGAAGCTGTATTCCCGTCTTGTGAAATTCTTTTCTTCCTCTTCCTGACGGTCCTCCATTTCAGAAGAAATAATCAACAGATTATCCTTGACCTCAACATTCAATTTGTCTTTATCCACTCCAGGGACAGCCATTTTAACGACGAAGGCACTGTCAGTTTCTTCAATATTCGTTGCCGGGAGGCTAGCAGTACGTTTCCGCTTGTCAAAAAAATGGTCATCGTCGAAAAAGCTGTCCAGGGCAGTGGACCAATTGTTCGGAATAAACGAGCGATTGTTGAAATTAATTAGTGACATAGAAATACGTTTTAAGTGGTTTACGAATTTCTAATAAATATCTTCAATCCTATC
>DATFJT010000166.1:0-5324 GCA_035269065.1 Saprospiraceae bacterium
TACCACGGATACATTGATTATCTGAATTCTTTACCAGAGTATCAAGGTCAAAATACCATTGAGGATACAGTAGCTCCCGGAGAATCCTGGGTAGATGAGAATCGCCAACCAGGCCTGGGAGGTAATGCCCTGACCAGTGCCCGTATCGCCTCTCTAAAAGCCTGGTGGCTAAAGAATATTCTCAATCAGGAAAATACCCTGGAAGAAAAAATGCTTTTCTTTTGGCACAATATCCTGGTCACTCAATCTTTCGGGGTTTTTGCACCGGCTTTTACTTATCAATATATCCAAACCCTTCGTCAATACGGAACAGGGAATTTTCGGGATCTCATCCATCATATCACCACAAATGGTGCCATGCTCCTATACCTCAATGGCTATCTCAATACCCGATTCGGTCCAGATGAGAATTATGCGCGCGAATTGCAGGAGTTATTTACAGTAGGAAAGGGCCCTGACAGCAGATATACTGAGAGTGATGTCAGCCAAGCAGCAAGAGTCCTCACCGGCTGGACCATCAATTACGAGACTTACGAAGTGTTCTTCATTCCCCAGAACCACGACCCGGGCGAAAAGCAATTCTCTTCCTTTTACGGAGATAAAACGATAGTAGGAGGCAATACCCAACAGGATGCGGAAAGAGAACTGAATGAATTGATCGATATGATTCTCAGTACCGAAGAATGTGCCAAGTATATTTGCCGCAGGATCTACCAGTTTTTCGTTTATCCTATTATTGATGATTGGACTGAGGACAATGTTATAGCTGACCTGGCCAATACTTTAAGAACCAATGATTACGAGATTAAACCTGTGCTTTACCAATTATTGGGCAGTCAGCATTTCTTCGATCTGATCAATCACGCTGCTCAAATGAAATCTCCTATTGATTTCTATGCCTCCATGTTAAAAAATACAGAACTGGATTTACCAAGTCTGGACTTGCAGCCGGGAGATGCTGATCACTTCTACACCTATATCTCTTTCTTCTACCAGGTGTCCGCCTTTGGTTTACAACTCGGAGATCCACCAAGTGTTTCCGGTTGGCCGCCCTATTACCAAACTCCCAATTTTGACTACCTGTGGATCAGTTCTTCCACCATCAAAGCGCGTAGTTCTCAGTCTGATGGTTATGCCTGGTGGGGCTTGTGGAGAACAGATTTCAGGGAAGACCCTCAGATAGAACCTGTTTACTCCAACTTCATTTCTCTGCTGGAAAACCATATCGACAACCCTGCAGACCCCAATGCCCTTATTTCTGAGTTGATGGATAATTTCATGATATACACAGAAAACCGGAACGAAAAGCTACAATATCTTAAGTCAGTCTTACTCACCGGCCAATCTGACGATGCCTATTGGACGAATGCCTGGAGCAATTACGAGTCTGAACCCAATAATCAAGCTTTCTTCGAAGAAGTTCGTTGGCGTCTCAACAGCATGATGCAAAGGTTCTTTTTGCTGCCAGATTATCAACTGCATTAACCCAGGGTTCCATTTCTCAACCAAAAAAATCAAGAATGAAACGAAGACATTTTTTAGAGCACAGTTTGGCAGGAATAGCAGGGGCGTCTTTACTTGGCCCGATGGGAGCCAGCATGAGCCGTGAAAAGCTACAGTCTTTTCTCAGTTTCATGGAAGAAAACGATAAAATTCTGGTGGTCATCAATATGGTCGGTGGAAATGACGGGCTGAATACCATCGTGCCACTTGAGTACATGAGCGAATTGAGCCAATTGAGACCACGTGTATTTATCGAAGAAAGTCGCTTACTTACATCTTCCGCCAATGCAGGCACTTTGGCCTTCCACCCGGCTTTGAGCGAAATGAGAGATCTGTACGAAGAAGGATATTTGCACATCGTTCAAAATGTTGGGTACGAAAACCAGAATTTTTCTCATTTCAGATCGGCAGATATCTGGATGTCCGGCTCTGAGTCAGATGAGGTGATCAATACAGGTATTTTCGGCAGATACCTCAATGACAGATTTCCAGATTTCCCGGATGCTTATCCCAGCGCGGACTGGACAGATCCATTGGCCATAGAAACCGGTTTTTCCAACTCCCTTTTGTTCAACGGACCGCTCGCACCCATGAGTTATCTCATTCAAAACATCGATGAATTCTATGAACTTATCAACGACGAGTTTGAGTCAGACAACCCTGAAACCAGGGCCGGACAACGACATGATTTTATTCAACTGATTTCAAGACAGGCCAATGAGTATGGGCAAAGAATAGCTGAAGTGGCACAGGGAGTTCCGGACAATTCTCAGAACTATCCCAACACTGATTTAGGACAGCAAATGGCTGCCGTAGCGAGACTTATTTCAGGAGGGATGAAGACCCCAGTTTACAAAGTAGAATTCGGGGACTTTGATACTCATGACAGCCAGGTTCAAGATGGAGATCATACCACCGGCGAACACGCGGATTTATTGCGCTCCCTTTCTCAATCTGTGAAAGCCTTCATGGATGACCTGAAAAACAAGGGCATGGCAGACAAGGTGATTGGAATGACATTCTCCGAATTTGGAAGAACCATTTTGTCCAATGGCTCCGGAGGTACGGATCATGGGTCCGCAGCGCCGTTGTTTATTTTTGGAGAAAGTGTTCGCGGAGGAGTTTCCGGAAACAATCCCGTTCTGGATTCCGGCATGACCTATGCCGACAATCTTCCCTACGAGTTTGACTTTAAGAATGTGTATTCCAGCATTTTCGAGGAGTGGTTCTGTACGGATAAAACGGTCATTAATGACATCATGGGCAACGAGTATGACGCGCTCGGATTGATTGAGGATTCGCCATGTGCAACAGTTTCAGTACCTGAATTGAATAATTCCAGCGGTTCCTGGGTAGCGTTGCTAGAAAATCCGGTTCGTGACAATATTACACTCCAGTCTCGAAAAAAGGACAGGATTATGAGAGTCCGCTTAAGCTCAGTTGATGGGCGTGTTTTGACCAACAGGACACTTTATGGAAGACATACTTTTTCCACTTCTGTGATTGGCCTGCAACAGGGTATGTATTTTCTTGAAGTCAACCAGGGAGGCCAAACGAGCACCATTAAGATGATGAAAATATAATTCTGAGTCATCTCTATTTGTTCAGAATAAACACAGGCTGATATATATCATCGGGCCACTTTGTTCATTTTTATATACATTGGGTAGAATGAACAAGTTGTCTTCCATCAGAGTATACACCGGGTGCATTTGCCTGCTCATGGCTATGACATCTTTTGCTCAGCTGGACTCTGTACATTATTTTCCTCCATTTCATGCGTCCGAGCACACCTTAGGGCAACAGTATTTTTTCCTTTCTACCCCTTCACAGGGAGATATTGACATTGAGGTACTGGATTCATACGGAAATACCATAGATATTTTACAAATATCGAACGATTCACCCGAGTCTTACCTTGTCGGCACCAACAACAGCTCCCGTGTCATGACAGCATATGCAGAGATAGGAATGCCGCTTGATAACAAGGGCTACATTTTCAGATCAGACAATCACTTTTACTGTAATTACCGGGTAATTGCTCATCCCCAGAGCGGATCCATCACCTGCAAGGGCACTTCTGCAGTAGGTTATAGGTTCCGCCCCGGTCATATGATCAACAGCCACCACTATTCTACCCGTAGCAATTCCGTCAGCATTTTGGCAATCGAGGATTCGGAAATAAAAATCTCCAATCTTCCGGATGATCTGTCTTTGGAAAACATACAAATACAGGATGGTGTGATCGAATTCAGCCTCAATAGAGGTGAGACCATTGTGTTAACGGAATACCTGCATATTACACGACCCAACAATATTATGGGCTTTATGGGCTCTCTGATTGAGTCAACCGGAAAAATTGTGGTCAACAGTGGATCTTACACGGGTGGAAATGTTCAAAATCAGGACTTCAGGGACATTGGCTTCGATCAGATCATTCCGATGCACATGGCAGGTAAGGAATTCATTTGTATTCGGGGAAATGGGTTTGATTTGATGGAAAATGTCATTGTAATCATAGATCAAGACAGTACCAAGATAAGTGTGAACGGCAATTACCTGGGAAACTACAGTGCCGGCGAATACCTCGTTTTGCCGGAAAATTACTTTTCTCCCGAGGACAATATGTACATAAAGGCCAGTACTCCAGTCGTACTTTATCAGATGATCGGCGGTTTTCCTCATTACCCCACCTATGGTATGAATTTCATACCTGCCTTGAATTGCCTGACAGATACCGTAGTCAACAACATCCCGTTCTACAATAAAATAGGCACCTTCAATTACAATGGCTATATCATCATCACAGCCAGGAAAGACGCCGCGGTTCGCAAAAACGGCATACTCATCCCCAGGACAAGTGGAAAGTTTGTGCCGGGCAACCCGGACTATGTGACTTATAAATTACAGGATGATAAAACCTCAGAACACCTGGCCATTGAATCAAGCGAGGAGATCCAGGTAGGACTTTTCGGGGCAAATGGTTTAGTAGGATTTGCCGCATATTTCTCCGGTTTTACAGAGCCACCTAACGTTAGCTTTTCAGGACTTGGTTTCGCCAAAACCCAATGCTTTGAAATGCTTAGAAGTCAAGGCAATTATGAACGTATTGAGTGGTTCTTCAATGATACACTCAGAGCTTTAAATATAGATTCTTTCTACAACATGGGCCCCGGAAATTACAAAGCCGTTGGCTATTTTGAAGGCTGCGTATTCAAAGATTCCGTGGAAATCTTTCACCCCGGAACGGATACGGTTTATATCGAAGAAGGTTCTTGCTCAGAGCAGGATACGGGTTTGTTTGTACTGCATGACATCTCTTCTACAAATTGCGATAGCATCACAGTCAAGAAGGTACATGCGCTGAGGTCCGATTTCATTGAACTAAGCCATTATACCTGTCAACTGCCAAACCAATCATATGATACGCTCTACTTCACCAACAGTGTAGGTTGTGACAGCATTCGCGTTGTGGAACAAATATATGTAGGACTTGATACGATAAGACAAAAAGCAGAAATATGCGAAGGTGAGACCTATGAATTTGAGGGGGCTGATTATGATCGATCCGGGTTGTTTTGTCAGAGTTTCAGTAGTTCTTTTGGTTGTGATTCCACCAGATGCCTTGAACTAAATGTCGTTCCAAACTACAGGGAGGTAAATAAAGATACTATTTGCTGGAACCAGTTTCTGGTATACGAAGGAGATACGCTTAAGGATCCGGGTAAATATACCTGGTCCTACAATGGTGTGGTGCATTGTGACAGTACGATTGAATTGCTGTTGGAACTTACTGATGATCCCGCCCCAATTTGGGATGG
>DATFJT010000167.1:0-3898 GCA_035269065.1 Saprospiraceae bacterium
CTCCGATCCAACAGTAGTTACAGGTTCTCATAACTGGTCGAGATCTGCAGAAGAAAGGAATGACGAGAATACCTTAATTATTTACGATGAAGACATCAGTAACATCTTTCAACAGGAATTTGAAAAGCGATGGGCAGAGTCAACTACTGGTCTGCCACATGTAGAACAGATACCAGGACTTGAAATCACCGTCGGTCCCAACCCGGCTATTTCGTTTGTAGATATCCAATTAGATGGAAAGCTGACTGGAGATTTGAAGCTCCAGGTATTTGATTTGAGTGGTCGAATGCTTCAAGAGGTGGATGAATTGATGGAAGGTATCAATAGAGTTCATTTTAATGATGGTAACCGCCATCAAACGGTTTTCTTGCTTTTTAGCACTGATCAGTATACCACTTATAGAAAGGTGTCGATCTTTTAAAGAATTCGGTAATTTATCTCGCATTATCAGTAGTTGTATCGCTTTATTTCTAATAGCGAAATTATTACGTATTAAAATATTTTCTAATTTCGCTTAAGCATTTGATTATATTCGGATGCAGAAAAGGGAAAACTAAACGAATACAGCTTAATGAGAAGATTATTTCTGGTTATGGCAGCCTTCTGCCTGACCTGTTTTACGATTTATGCGCAGACTCCCCAAATGTTTAACTACCAGGGAGTGGCTTGCGACAACACCGGAGCTGAATTGGCTAACCAGGAAGTTGGATTAAAATTCACCATTTTACAGGAAAACCCCACAGGCCTGCCCGTATATCTTGAAGAGCACATCGTTCAAACAGATGAATTTGGCCTCTTTGCGCTCAATATTGGCGAAGGAGGGGTAAGTGCTACGGGAGATTTTAGCGCCATTGATTGGTCCAATGGGGCTTATTTTCTCAAGGTGGAAATAGATGTGAGCCAAAGTGGTTCGTTCCAGACATTGGCAACCACGCAATTGATATCTGTTCCTTATGCTTTATTTGCCGAACGCGCTGCACTTGCGGATTCTGCGCTATTTACCGAACGCGCTACCCTTGCAGATTCTGCGCTGAACGATCAGGACCCCGATCCTTTAAATGAAATTCAGGAACTGAGTTTTCAAAATGGTACCCTCAGTATCAGTGGCGCAAATTCTATTGCCATTAACGATGACGATGCGGATCCTACCAATGAATTACAGGATATTTTATTTGATGGATCCAATATCATTCTTCGTGACCCTGATGGTAACGAGCGATCAATTTCTTTGTACGATGGTATTTTCACGAGGCCAGGAGCTAATTTTGATTTCCCCCAAGGCATCGTGGGAGAATATGTAACCATTGATCAGCAGTCTTATACCGTGCCAGCCGGACAAGTATTTTACGTGACATCCGGGGAACGATTTATAGAATTGCCGGCTTTGTCCGAAGAGGCTTACACTGCTCCCAATATGCCCGTATTTACACCTGGAACGCTATTGCGCAATTGCAATTGTTCCGGCTTCTTGGTTCCCGATGATAATGAAATTGAAGAAGTGGTTCTCAATTTTAGTTCGCTCAACGCGTTCGTTGTACCTAGTGGAAAAACGCTTGTACTCAAAAGTGGCTTCGATGGCTTTGAAAATGTAGAGCTGGTGGTGAATGGACGCACTACGCGCTATGAACGTCCCAATGGCATCAAAATAACTAAAGCCTTAATTTTTACTGAGGGCACTCAAATTGAGCTTATGACTCCGGACAATGGTTTGATTTACACGGGTTATTATATAGATAATTGAAGTCTATGCACCGCTGGCACACAAAAATCTTAGTGCTTTTGACATTTTTCCTGGCTCTTGGACAGGTTTATGGGCAGGTAAGATTGAAGAGACAGGTCATTTCTAGTTTTGGAGGTTCAGCTTCTCCATCCGGCTCATATTATATCAGCCACACTCTGGGACAAGCTGGCCCGGTGGGTACCTTGTTTAACGGTAATTTTTTGAGACAGGGTTTTGAGCAACCGCAGGATAGAGACAATTGTGGTTTGTTAAACAATTTTGTCGTGGAGGAAAGGACAACAGAATGTGGCACTTTCTATAGTTTTGAGTTTACGGGCACTGCTCGAAATGACATATCATACAGTTGGGATTTTGGTGACCACGCCGTTCCTTCCGTAAGCGATGATATCAATCCCATGGATATCGTTTATACCAGTGATAGTATAAGATCAATAGTCCGTTTAACCCTGACAACAGAGGACGGCTGCACCAATACGGCAGTTCAATTTATAAATGCAATAGCAGGCGGATTTTCTTCCCGGGTAATAGCAGAAGACGTGGAATGTTCAGATGAGGTGTATCGACTATTAGTAGAGCCAGTAGAAGGTACAGCTCCTTTTGAAATAGAATGGTCTGATGGCGGCACAGAACTAAGTAGAGATTTGGGGGAAGGTGTCTATAGTTACACCTTAACAGATGCCATTGATTGTGTCACGGAAGGTGCTGTAGATTTACAAGGTTTGAGTAGCATACTGGAGCTGGATGGGACAACTGAACCGGCAAGCTGTGATAGTACGCGTTTCGGTTCCATTGATCTCACTGTAATTGGAGGCGTCCCGCCCTATACATTCAATTGGTCTGCAGGTTCTACAACTGAAGATGTCTTTGATCTATTACCAGGTAATTACTCAGTAGAGGTAACGGATGCGAGGAATTGTAGCATTTCTGGCACTTTTGAGGTAGGTACAGATTGTCTGGATCAGGGTAATATTCCCAACATGATTACCCCAAATGGAGACGGTGATAATGATTTTTGGGTTGTTCCCGGAATTGAGAATTTTCCAAATAATGAACTTGAAATATACAACCGTTGGGGAAGTCCGATTATTGATTTTGCCCCCTACATGAACAATTGGAGAGGAACCAATGAAGACGGCAGCGATTTGCCAATGGGTGCCTACTATTATGTTTTACAATTGAATGATGCGAATGCAACAACATATTCAGGTTCCATCACCATCATAAGATAGAACAATGGCCACTACGATACGATTTTTTACTTTGGTGATTTTCTTTTGTTTGAGTTACGGATATACTGCAAAGGCTCAGCAAGTCACCATGTTTTCCAACTTCTATGATAACCAGTTCTTTTACAATCCTGCAGTAGCTGGATCTAATTATTTCGGGGAGTTGAGAGGTGTTTTTCATCAACAATGGCAAGGCCTGGAAGATGCGCCGATGTCGCAATATCTCGGATACCAACAAGGATTGAAAGATGAACCCTTTGGTCTTGGCATTATGGGGTTTAACGATCGTGCTGGTCAATTGACAAATATGGGAGCGATGGCCGCAATGTCGTATCACTTAAAAGCAGGTGAAGACCTTCAGTTTTCTTTGGGTTTTGCTGGAGGAATTTCCAGGTGGACTGTTGATCAAGATCGGGCCAGGTTGACTAATTCTTTTGACAATACAGTCATGGAGGCCAATAATGCCAGTGCCACACCGATGCTCAACCTAGGCTTATTATTCAGGTACAAAGGATTATATCTAGGTCTGTCCAGTCCGCAAATTCTCCAGACGGAAGCCAATTTCTCGGATGAACCATCATCTATGGCCAATGATCTCAAAAGACATTTTTTTGCAACTGCTGGCTACTATTTCCCCCTAAGTGAGCGCATTGGAGTTGAACCCCAGGCTCATTTTAGATATTTTGAAACTGTACCTGAGCAATTAAATCTGGGGCTTCGATTTCACTTTAGCCAGGTATGGTTGGGGGCCTATCACACGCTGAACGAATCGATAAGTATGCAAGGAGGACTTGAGTTGGCCCGTGCACTGGCTGTTTACTATGCTTATGATGCCACTACGACAGGACTAAGCAATGCGCAGATTGGTTCTCATGAAATTGGTCTGGCTTACCTTATTGGTAAGAATAAAGACTCAGATGGGGATGGAATT
>DATFJT010000168.1:0-6046 GCA_035269065.1 Saprospiraceae bacterium
AACCAGCCTGCTCCGTATTTCGGCGGCCACGGTATACCTGCCATAATCAGGGCGAGTGCCAATAAAAGAAAAATGGCGGTAAAGGTACTACCCTTGGTTGTCCCGACATATTTCTTAGCCCTGTTGTACCCAATGGTGACAAGTACCACTGCAAGTATCATGAGGGTGAAATGTTCTACAGTATAAAAGCGCAATAATGGGGTTTTCATCGCCTCTCCCATGTTGCCCAATTGTACTTTTGGAGAAACGAAATAGAGAACAAGACCCATTAAAAATTGCACGTGGGTAGCAATCAATGCGAATAAGGTTGCTTTGCGAGCACCTTCAGACAGTGGTTTTTTTCCAAACCATTGGCTTACTGCCAGACCTGTGGCCCAGACAAGCGTAATTAAAACAATCCATCTCCATCCGGAATGAGCTGCTTGTATAATTGGATACATAAGATATTTTTATGCTAAATTAATTTAAGAAAGCGAACTTACGGATACAATCGCATCCAATTCCATGAATCCCCTTCTTTCTTATATTCTATGCGATCATGTAATCGACTTTCTCTACCCTGCCAGAACTCCATTAGATGGGGTTTGAGCAAATAACCTCCCCAAAAATCAGGGAGTGGTATTTCCTTGCCTTTAAATTTTTTCTCAAATGTATCATAGGCTTTTTCAAGGACAGCCCTATTATTCAGCGCATGGCTTTGATTGCTGACCCAGGCACCTATTTGACTTGAACGAGGCCGACTCTTAAAGTAGGCTTCTGATTCTTCTTTTTCCAGTTGAAATACCTCTCCCTCTATACGCACTTGCCTGTGAAGCACCTTCCATAGAAATACGAGTGCAGCTTTGTTATTTCGCTTTAGTTGAAGGCCTTTCTTACTGGTGTAATTTGTATAAAACAGGAATCCTTCCGCTCTAAATGCTTTGAGCAAAACGATGCGCGCACTGGGATAACCATTCTCATCTGCCGTAGCCAAAGTCATGGCATTGGGTTCCATGATCTCTTTCGTATTTTCCGCTCTAATGAACCAATCTTCAAACAGGCGCATAGGGTGTTGGGGAAGATCTTTCTCAGTCAATGCTTCCAGATCGTAATTTATTCTCAAATCTGACAGGTCTCGATTCATAGGATCATAATTTACCAAGCATTTTTTTAACACTTCTTTGAATATTATAGTTGAGCCATACCATTACGGGCACAACAACCAGCGTAAGGAAAGTAGCGAAGACAAGGCCGTAGATAACTGTCCACGCCATGGGCCCCCAGAAAGCCACATTGTCACCACCTATGAAGACCTGTGGATCGGTCTCAGTAATCAGGGTGAAAAAATTAAAATTGAAGCCAATGGCCAGGGGAACCAGTCCCAGAACGGTGGTAATGGCAGTGAGCAGTACTGGTCGCAATCTTGTTGAACCCGCTTGAATAATAGATTCTCTCACAGATTCTTTATCGAGAAATTGTTCCGATGGAATGTCTTTTTCATCTTTTTTCTGACGAATGAGTAACATCGTGTAATCGATAAGTACAATGGCATTATTGACTACCACCCCGGCCAGAGAGATAATCCCCACGCCGGTCATAATGACCACAATGTCCCTATTGGCAAAGAAATAGCCGAGAAATACACCTATGGTACTGAACAGAACGGATAGAATAATGATAAATGGAGAAGTGACACTATTAAATTGAGCAACGATGATGATAAATATAACGAATAATGCCACGAGGAAAGCGGTGCTTAAGAATTCCATATCTTCTGCCTGCTGTTGCTGTTCCCCGGTGAATTCATAACTAAATCCAGGTGGCAAATCGTACTCTGTCATCAAGTCCTTTATTTGTGCAACGACCTCATTGGCATTGTAGCTTTGAAGCACATTGGAGTAGATGGTAATCATTCTGTTTAAATCCTTTCTCTTGATAGAGCTGTAAGTGGAGCTGTATTCTATATCAGCAACGGTACTGATCGGCACCTGTACCAGTTGGCCCATTGGGTTTCTGAAAGTAATCTTTTGATTGAGCAGGTCTGAGACATCATTTCTTGATGTTTCTTTCAAGCGCACCATAATGGGATATTCGTCCTCCCCGACTTTGAATTTACTGACCTCTTTGCCGAATACGGAGGTTCGAATGGCATCAGCTATCATGTAAGTGGAAACTCCAAAACGCCTGGCAGCCACACGGTTGACGTTGATCAATAACTCTGGTTTACCGAGTTTGACATCTGTTTGGAGCTCTTCAATTCCCGATATGCCGGATCGGTTGATGTAGGTGCGGATTTCTTCAGCCAAAACGGTTAGTTGATCAATATTTTCTCCTTTGATTTCCAGGTTAATGGGTTTACCTGTTGGCGGGCCATCCTGGTTTTTGTCTACTACAATCTGGACTCCGGTATAGTCATCCAGTTCAGAGCGAATTTCTTCCATGATTTTGAAAGTAGAGACCCCTTCTCTTTCCTGTGCCGTTACAAATGCGACGGTTATTCGCGCGCGATTCGGTGAGGCACCCGGTTCTGGCGGGCCATTAGGGTCGGCAGTGTCTTCACCTATCTGAGTCAATACATCATCAACGATTTCGTTATACGGCTCGATCACTTTTTGGATGTCGGCCTCTATTTTTTTGACTACCTCATTGGTTTGCTCAATATCTGTACCCATGGGCATTTCTACAAACGCATTGATGTAAAGCGGATCTGCCTGAGGGAAAAAGACCACCTTAGGAGCACGGATCCCAAGCAGCCCTAAAGCAAAAATCAAAAGCAAAAAAGTACCGAAAAAGATGCTGATAGAATTTCTCTTTTTGAGTGCGAATCGGATGAAAGTATCATAAAACCTCTCCAATTGCGGGAGAAGTTGGTTTTGAAAAGCAAATGCAGATGGTCGCAGCAAAAAGAAATTAACGGCTGAAACAAGGCCGGTTATCATGAATATATTTCTGAGCCAGACAACATTTAGAAATAGAAATAATAAACCGAGTGCAAAGCATATAATGAGACACCGGAGGATGTTTTTTCGTTTTTTCTTGCGGATAGAGAGATCATCAGCCCGCTCGTCAACAGTCATAAATTGGCTAGTGAACACGGGGTTGATCACAAGAGCTACGAAAAGTGAAGCTGTCAAGACAAATATCAAGGTAATAGGAAGGAACTTCATAAAACTTCCAACCAGCCCTGGCCAGAAAGCCAAAGGTATAAATGCAGCAAGGGTGGTGGCTGTACTTGCGATGATGGGTTGGGCCACCTCACTAGCACCAAATTTGGCCGCATCCTTAGAATTATACCCTTCCTGCATGTAACGGTAAATATTTTCCACCACTACGATAGCATTGTCCACGAGCAATCCCAGGGCGAGAATCAGGGAAAAAAGCACAACGGTATTCATGGTATAGCCCATGAGGTAAAGCCCCAAAATACCCAGCAACATACTGAGCGGTATGGCTAGACCTACAAAACTGGCATTTCTCAATCCCAGGAAGAATAAGAGTACCAGAACGACCAGAAGTACACCAGAAATGATACTGTTTTCCAGGTTACTTACTTCATTTCGCGTGTTGATGGACTGATCGTTGAAAATAGAGACTTTCAAATCCTCAGGAAAATACGCTTCCTTGGCTTGTTTCACGGTCTTCTTGATGTTGTCCGAAGCCTCAAGTAGGTTGGCTCCTTTCTTTTTGATGACATCTACCGAAACTACTGGAAACTGATCGCTTCTCGCATAGCTGGTGCGCTCTTTGAATCCGTAATTCACATCAGCGATGTCTCTGAGGAAGATGGCGTTGCCGTTTTCAGCTTTGACTATCATGTCGCCCAATTCCTCAACAGATTCAAACTCTCCAACTACCCGGATAGCCCTACGAAAATTATCATTGACCATCTCGCCACCTGACATATTTAAGTTTTCACTAGCCACGGCATTTTCAATGTCTCCAAAGGACACCTTCATTGAGGCCATTTTTGTGAGGTCGACATCAACTTTAACTTCTCTTTCTAAAGCTCCTTTGATATCGACTTCACTAATTTGATTAATGTCTTCGAGCTCATCTTCCAGGTATTCAGCAAAATCCCTCAGTTCGTCGTTGTTGAAATTTCCTGAGAGATTGACAGTCATGATGGGCAATTCAGAGAAATTGATATCTTCTACAACCGGATCTTCTTTTAGGTCTGAGGGCAATTCAGATTTAGCCAGATCTACAGCATCTTTGACCAGATCCACTGCATTGTCAATGTCTACATCTGATTCGAATTCAGCAATGATTACGGAGTAGTCCTGTAGGTTTGTGCTGTTCAGTTCTTTGAGTCCATCTACTGATTGTATTTCTTTTTCCAAAGGCCTGGTAATCAGGTTTTCAATGTCCTCCGCCGAATTCCCAAAATAAACTGTATTGACAAATACCTGGGGAAAAGAAATCTCAGGAAATTGCTCTTTGGGAATATCGTTGTAGGATCGAAGGCCGAACAATAAAATCATGGCGGTCAACAGAAAAACACTGGTGGCATTGTCGACAGCGAATGAGGTCAGTTTGAACTCCCGCAGCTTACTCTTTATTTTTTCTTTGTCTGTCACTTCGACCTGTTTAATTGACTATTTGCAATTTTTGTCCATCCTTTATGTCGAAACCTCCCTTGGTGATCATGAGCTCTCCGACTTCCAACCCCTCCTCTATGACAATTCTATTGTCATAGGAAATACCAGTGGTAATGTATCTTTTTTGTGACTGTGGCGGATCGATTTCCTTGTCCAAAACGTAAACGTATTTCTTACCACCGACCTCCTGTTGAATGTAATCAACCAGGAGGGAAATTGATTCTTTCCTTTCTTCTTCCAGGATTTTAACCTCTGCCAGCATGTTTGGCTTCAACACATTTCCAGTATTCGCCATTTCCATTTCTATTTTAAATGTCCGGTTGGCAGGATTGATGCTAGATCCTACGAGGCTAATGCGAGCCCTTTCTTCTCTATCGAGAGCGGGAAAGTAAATATTGATCATTTGCCCCTTGCGAATGGAGTTAAGGTAGGCCTCCGGCACATCTGCTCTAACTTTTATTCTATTGTTATTGAGCATATAGATTATGGGTTGGCCGGGAGATACAACTTCTCCCTGACGACTCAGCTTTTCCTCAATTATTCCGCTGATTGGCGCAGTCACTACGGCCTTTTTCAATTGGTCCTGTAGTGAGGCAAGGGATTTTTCCATGGCTTCGACGTTGTTTTTTGCTTCGAGGTATTGAATCTCGGAGCCTATTTGTTGATCCCATAATTTTTTCTGTCTCTCGTAAACCGTGCGAGCCAGCTCAAGCCTTTTATCCATTTCGGCTTTTTGAAGGTTTAAGCTTTCGAGGTCTAATTTTGCAATAACTGCCCCTTTTCTAACATAATCTCCTTCCTCGATCTTGAGTTGGATGATTCTTCCTCCTGTCTCGCTGGAAACAGTCACCATATCATCGGTGATCACTTCAGCTGGCAAAGTGATAAATTTCTCAAAATTGCTTTTTTCCAAAGTGTCTACTTCAACCCTGACATACAAGTCTTCGGCCTTTTCGCCGGAAGCTTCTGCAATCAGTTTTTCAAGGGTATCAATATCATCCTTCAGGCTTTTGAGTTGCTTCTTTTTTTCGGATAGCATTTTTCGCTGGCCTTCCAGGTCTTTCGGCATACTTTCCTCTTGCGGTGCATTACATGAAGTCCAGACCATAGCGGTTATCAGGATCAACCAGGCAATTCTCTTCATTTTTTCGTGTTTAGATGCCGAGGGCTTTATCCAGTTCCATTTGGGCGACAATCAATTGATGTGCGGCCTGAATGTACTGTCCCTGGGCGTTATATAATTCTCTTTCGGCCTGTGTCAACTCAACACTTGAGCCTACCCCTTCTTTAAATTTGATTTGAGCAATGTCATATATATCCCTTGCCTGCTCCATGCTGGCCTGTCTGTCTTCGAGGATTTCCCTTGATTGTTGCATATTAATCGCAGCATTACGCACCTCCATTTCATTGGCGGCTTGGAATTGGGACAACTGAATCTGAACTCTTTCGTAGGCAATTTGGGCTCGATC
>DATFJT010000169.1:0-3723 GCA_035269065.1 Saprospiraceae bacterium
ATCAGGATCGTGAGAATTTTTTTAGCTCTCGTCTTTTTTACACTTGGCAACTCTTAATAGCAAGAAAATTTTCAGACCGTTTATCATTTCAGATGAATCCTGGATTTGTTCATCGAAACCTGGTGCAGACAAAGGAGGAAAAAAACGATGTACTCTTTCTGGGGCTGGGCAGTCGATTTAAATTAAATAATAGGATCAGTTTGAATGCCGAGTACATCCTTGCAGATAGATCAGGTCTAAGAGAAGAGTTTACGAATTCTGTGGCCATTGGGTTTGATATTGAAACAGGCGGACATGTTTTTCAATTGCATCTCACCAACTCGACTGCCATGATAGAAAAAGGCTTCATTACAGAGAATACGGGCAGATTTTTGGAAGGTGATATCCATTTTGGCTTCAATATTTCGAGAGTCTTCACCCTGAGCAAACCAAAAGAATTTCAAAAGAATTAATTGTCAGGAGCACCATTGGCCACCCATAACTCCAGCGTTTCTATTTTACATGGTTCTAGCTTGGGTGCATTGTCCGGCATGGCTTCGTATCCTGCGTCGTGCCTTATTGAACCCAACAGTGCTTCATTTTCTACATAGGTTATTACATTGGAATATCCCTCCAAACTCACTCCTCCTAATTGATTGACATTGAGATGACATTCATAGCAAAACCGGTCAAGAATAGGAATTACATCCAATGAAAAACTGACGGAATCAAGATTACATTCCGAGATGTCCCCATATAATTCCTCTTCGACGTCATAATAACAACCTTCGAAAAGAGAAAGGCTCAAAATCATAAGGAATACACGGCAGAATCTATTCACAGTTCAAATCTATTTTTGAAATAGGATCTGCGTTCGGAAAACAATTGTTAGAAGGCAAGGCCTCTGGCACGTACCTGTAAATGTCGGGATCGTACAACGATTCCTCAATAAACAAAGTCAATTTATCAATCTCGTCTTCTGTTAAATCCAAGGGATGGAAGAAATGACTGATCTGACTTTCGGGAACCTCTGTATTCTCAGGAATACCTAAATTGAAATATTCAACTACTGCTCGAATGGAGGATTTACTGCTACCATGGAAGTAAACACCATTCCCTTTGAGATTGTATAACTGGGGAACTTTAAATTTATACATATCCTCTTCTCGCTGCGTAAATCCACCTCGACCAAGGTATTTTTTATGAAATTCCGGTGTGACGAAGGCTTCAGGATGTTCTTTTAGATCATTTACTCCCAAAGCATGAAATTCCATTGAACCAAAAGATGGACCATTATGACAACGGACACAACCAGCCTTACCAAAGAAAAGCAATGCGCCCTCTTTTTCTGCATCACTCATAGTCGGAGCCAAATATCCATTCCTGAAAAACTCCTGAAACGGTGCGCGGTTGGTAATCAAGCTTCTCAGATAGGCACTGATAGCAAGAGAAGCTGTTTCATTTGAATAACGCTCTTCGGGGTCTGCGTAATCAGGAAAAGCTGAATCAAAAAGTTCTCTGTACCCCAAATCATCAGCTATTTCTTCAGTTACGAGCATCCGGTGCAACTTCAAACCCTCCATATTCTGCGCCTCAATACCAGAAAAGCCTGAATGATTCACCTCCGTACCTTCAATAGATTGTCCCCACAGATCTTCTGTACCTTCATTTACTCCACCTGCACCAAACTGACCATTCCAGAAAGTATTGGTAACAAATGCTGAATTCAATACACTGAGGGGTCTAATTGGCTGCGCATCCAATTCAAATTCTTCGTACAAATCCTGCTTAAAACGTAATTCTCCCTCATGTCCAAACCCCATACCACCATCCGCAATGCCCTGAATCCTACCCGGTTTGAATCCTCGGGAAGCTACATGACAACTGGCGCATGAAAAGGTTTGCATCCCTGATGGATGAGCTGCGTCCAGTCCTATTCCCGTTTCGTGGAATAAAAATTTACCTAATTCTACTTTACTTTTAGAAAGCGGGTTACCCGGGTCCTGTGGAATTGTTACATAGTCAGTCTCTCGTGGAAGACGGTAGTAATCAATACTTCCTGTCGGAGAGACTTCCATCATTTTTTCAATAAGTCGGATACTTAGATCTGTTTCCGGCAGTTCGTGTTGGCATCCCCAAATACCAAATACGAAAGACATAAAAAGACATAGCTTCTTCACTGGCACAATAGCAAAAAGTAGATTTAATAGTTTTCCCGGAGTCAAATATATGACTTTTAAGTGCTTTATTTGGTTGGTGTTGAAAGAATACCCTTTTTGCAGTACTATGTGCGTGCCTTTATATTTTTAGGACCAAGCACCTTACACGTTAATCCTGAACTATTTAAATTCTAAATGAGCTTGTTTCTAATGGGACAAACAGTAAGAACTAAACTCTGTCGGAACAAGTGTACATAATTCTCGAAAATTTTATGTGTCATTTCAAATTCTCGCAGGAGTTTTGTATATATTCGAGACAACAATTAACCGCTGCACGCGGTTTCGATTTCAATTAATTCACTATAAAATATACAATATGGCATTTCAACTTCCAGATTTACCTTATGCATACGATGCATTGACGCCTCATATTGATGAGGAGACCATGAAAATACACCACGGCAAGCACCACGCCGGTTATACCAAAAAATTGAATGCAGCCATCGAAGGAACAGATGCTGAAGGCAAGTCCATCGAAGATATACTGGCCAATGTGTCCAATTACAGCGTAGGCGTCCGCAACAATGGAGGAGGATTCTACAACCACAGTTTATTTTGGACTGTCATGGGACCCAATGGTGGCGGAAACCCCGACGGAGATGTTGGGAGTCAAATCAATGCTGATTTTGGTTCTTATGATAGTTTCAAAGACCAATTTTCCGCAGCAGCAGCTGGCAGATTTGGATCCGGCTGGGCCTGGTTATGCGTAGATGATGAAGGAAAATTGATGGTGACCAGTACACCCAATCAAGACAATCCACTCATGGATGTGGTGCCTCAAAATGGTACGCCTATTTTAGGTCTTGATGTGTGGGAACATGCATATTACCTGCATTATCAAAACAGAAGACCGGACTACATTGAGGCTTTCTTCAATGTGATCAATTGGGATGAAGTGAACAAGAGATTTGCTGCTGCCAAAGGATAAGGCATGTGCAAAGCATAGAATTAAAAAAGGGATGCTCTGAAGCGTCCCTTTTTTGTTTGCTCGTTTTGACCGATTCTTATTTCAGAAGAATGTTTTCCTTGAATTCCTATGAAAGACTTCCTCATGCTTCCCTTTAAAATTTCCATGAATTAATCAGGTTACCATCTTTGTCAAACTGCTCTGTCAATCTCGGCGCTGAATGACCACACTGATTTACTAACATTTCCTTATCCGTCGGGTAATACAATTTTGTGTAAGAGCCATTGTCGCCGTACTCAATCCAAGTGCCTGTTCTATATCCATTCCAGTAATCTCCTTCATACATTTTCTTTTTTGTCTTTGAATGATACTTCACAAAGTGTCCATTCAAAAAACCATTGTATACATAACTACTATTTTTATTATTTATAACCGTGAATTCTCTTCCATCAATGTATTTTGATTCTTCCTTAATCGTTCCATTATCGTCAAAGAAGATGCTTATTCCATTTAGCCTTCCTCTTGCGTAACGCTCAATACTTTTAATTGAGTTTTCCTGGTTAAAAAACATTTCCAGACCATGCTTTTTATTATCCAGATAGGATGTAAATACCATGC
>DATFJT010000170.1:0-2577 GCA_035269065.1 Saprospiraceae bacterium
CTGCCTGGATAAGAAGCGGATTCTGATCTGAATCTCCCTTTACTTCATGGTTTCCATAGGCAATTCGATATTCAACCTGTAGTTCATTAGAATGTTCGCTGAGATAGATTCGGGGCACAGGCTCAAGCTGTTTCCCTTCCACTAAATCTTCACTGATATCAACCGGGACATCAGCATCCTGCAAAATGGGAAACATCTCTTCCATAAAAGAGCCGATCTCTTCTGCTGGAATATTTACCTGCTGCTGAGCTATGTTTAGAAAAAATTGACGCGCTAATTCACTGCCTTCCAGTTTGGTAAGCTTACCGCTGTGATATACCCAGCAGGGATCAGGACAGACGATATCAACAGCATTCACCGGAATGGAGAGTCCCTCTTTTTTTAAAAAAAACTGAAGTTCAAGGCCGGAATTTGGTGTTTCGGATTCGTTATTGTGAGGTGATATCTGCAGAAAAAATCTAAACGGCTCCCTGTTAACGTGTACAGTGGCAGTACCATCCGCATCATGTTTTAATTTCAGTGTTTCATTTTGAAGAAGCTCAAAAACATCACCAAATACGACCTCATTACCATTCTCCTGAAAACCACCGTAAAAGTTGTCATGTTCATATCTTTTCCGCAGGTGGGATATAATAATCCGGTCTTTTGGAGTTTTGGGGGTAATTTGCTCCCAGGGGTTTTTATAACTGTATGAGTAGTTATAATTCGAAGCCTTATTCAAGCTTTTTATCAAACCATAAATCGGCTTGGGATAGAGATTCCACTGTCCATTACGGTTTTCCAGCAGGTAGGTAATCTCTTGTGAAGATTGAAGTTTTGTTGTATTGTGTGCAGATTTAAGCGAACGCATCAGTTGCCGGTAACGGTGAGTTCCGCCCTCATCCGGCATATATTTCTCCAGGCGCTGCTGCATGGCAAGGATAAACATTGCAGCAACGATGTGTTTACAGTAGCTTGAACCGTATCCCCAGTTTCTAAAAGCCGGGCAAGTGCACTTTATATTCCCGTTTTTATTTTTTTTTAATGAAAATTCCACCTTATACATTTGGGTGCCGCGAGCATCTGCCTGGTACACTTCGCCGGATTCATCTTTCAGGGTAATTGAATGGACACGGTTTTGTGAAAAATATTCGATGCCTCTTTTAAACACCTGATCATTTACATAGCGATAAAAATTCCGGATATGGTCTGCTAACACAGGATGAATACCTAAAAAGGGGTTATGTTCCGGATTAGCGGGGAGCGAAGCGTCCATATAATCAAACGGAAGTGAATGAAGAAGATCTAAAATCTCATCAGCCCTTTTTTTTCCAATACCGTACAAGTCGAGTATTTGATTTTCGCTGAGCCCGAACAGGTCCTCTATGCAAACGATTTTTTGATCATAAAGTGCGGAAACTGTGCTGCTGGATAGTTTTTGTAATACGGGGTCAATTTCTCTGTAGTAATAATACATATAATTGAAAACGAAAGATCTAATGGTGAGTAAACACTGAGAAAATAAACTGATATATGGTCAATTAAAACTATCAAATATGTTAAATAGTCGATCCTGAATAATGCAATAAAATCAATAATATCAGGTATTTGGGGTGCTTAAATGTAGTTTTTTTCGTATTTTATTTTGCAAGAAAACGATCCTTTTCAACCCAAAACCTTGCAATTTATGGCAGGTACTTCTGCCAATACCAGCCAGTGCGACATCTTCCGCTACTTACTGACTTTATTGACACCGCTCTGCAAGATAAATACTCAATGCAGGCAAAAATGTTATCTGAAGAATCGGTGAAAGGCCGACCTCATGATTGAAAATGTTCAATGATGGCATTTCCGCTGTGTAATCCCATAGGTTGAGGTAAATCGCTGCCCATTCTAAAAAAATGCTGGCCAAAAAACTAATGCCTATCAACACTGTGTATCCTTTTAATCCAGGGAAATCAAATGTTGCAGATGATATCAAACTGCATGCTGCTTTCCAGAGTATCAACACAATGAGTATGTCACCAAATATTGCTCCCCACATCCAGAGCGTAACTTCCCAAAACGGCCAGTCCCACATATCATACAGGTGTACACACTGACCAAATTCCCAAAGAGTATGCAACACGAAAGCCCATAGAATGATAACCTTTGTACGTTTATTCAGCCTGATTTTCATCGATTACTACCAGTTATTATGGTCAACATAATATTGAGTTATTTATCCGCATAATAAACTATGAATGATTTCGGAGAACCATTTTTTATGGTTCCCTTCGTTTCAAAAATATCATCAGGATCTACTTAAGCAGCTGATTTTTTTTCTCTTCAAACTCTTCCTTATCAATCTCACCCCTGGCATATTTTTTTTCCAGGATATCCATCGGGGATTCATCCCTTTTTTTCAGTACTCTGCTTCTCCTGTGCATATACTGTATTGCAAAGAAAAGCAGTTGTTATAAGTGCGGTAAAAGTATATCTCATTGTTTTCATAATACTACCTCTATCTTGTTTTTATTGTTTTAGTGTTATACGTGCTCCTATAATTAATTCTGATTACTTACTCACATATTACTCCATCTTTAAAAAATATTTTTC
>DATFJT010000171.1:0-5896 GCA_035269065.1 Saprospiraceae bacterium
CAATCATTGATTACAGGAGCCTCGTTGTCTTCCACTGTTAAAGTAATGACATAAGAACTGGCCGCATTGCAAGCATCTTCAGCTTCATATGTAATGGTAGAAACGCCTACCGGATAAACTTCATTGGCATTGTTGTCAGAACCAGTGGTGCTCAATGCACCGGTTACCGTGTAACTGTAAGTAATATTATCACAATCCTCGGCCGTAACTTCCAAAAGAGAAGAAGCAGTCAAATCTACGGAGCAAACACCTGGATCAGCCGTCAGCGTAATATTAGCTGGTGGATTAACAGGAGGCGCTGCAAAAATCGGAGAGGTATTGTCATGTATTTCGATTCTTAATCGAAAGCGGTCGGTTCCAGTGGTTACGTTACCACACTCATCAGTTGATTGCCACACTACCGTGTAGCGATCAATTTCAGGGCAGGTAAATGGTCCTGCCAGTTGTTGATCAACAACTTCGGTGACAGTGGGTGTCCCGCAGTCATCTACAGAATTAGGTAACCAAGAATTTCTTAAATAATCCAGTTTGCTGTTTAAATCCGGATCGTCACAATCCAATTCTACAACTACAAACAAACCAGAAGTACCAGTGGAAGTACCATTGGAAGTGTTTTGAGTATTAATAGTGATATCACTCGGACTGAAGGTCCATGTGGGTATGTTGTCATCTATTACAGTAACGTCGACATCACAAGTAGTGGAATTGCCGTTTCCGTCATCTATGGTTAGATTAACAGTGGTGGTCACATCGCAATCACCTGTCGTAGGGAAGTCCAATGACGTATTGGCCGTTACATTGACTGTGCCGCAATTGTCCTCATATAGTGCAGCTACGGCTGCTTCCAAATCGGCCAAAATCGCCATCTCCCCCTGATCGCAATCCTCCATATTAAATGAAGGCTCAAGAGAGGCACAATCATTTGCTGGGTTGATCAAGGTCGGCTCAGAGTTATCCTGAACAGTAACGGTCACCTCTACAATTTCGCCATCACAACCTTCTTCGTAAATTGTTAGATCGCCAGAATTGTTGTCTTGCAAAGACACGTAAAAAGTTACTGCCCCTGCTCCAACATTGGTGCAGTCTACATTTCTGACATCGACAGGCTCAGTATCCAAATCGCTAGGGGGAGTATCGAATACCAGAAACTCAAAAGATGGTGGCACTGGAAAATAGCCACAACCCCCTGCCGGGGCTATTTCGTTAGATAAAGCGGCATCTGTCAATACGCCATTACCCGCATTGTCCAATACAATAATCATTGGTACGGGTTCTACTCCTCCTGTAATGTCAACAGCACATCCACACTGTGCGGATACCGTATTCTGAAAGGAGAAGAAAATGAAAAAACTGAGAAAAGTCAGGAATAGACTTCTCAGGTGTGTGATAGCATTAGAAATGACCTTCATAATTAAAAATTTGAATATTCAATCAAAAATTCAATTCTCACTCAGAAAAAGGTCTTTTTTGCAATTAAGTTGGCCTTTTCAGAGGAAAATTATTCTCATACAATGTCTTACAAATAACAAAGATAACTAATGTGATTAGATTGCAAAAACTTAGAGTAAAACTTTAAGTCTTTTTGATAAACCACTAGAAGCCATCAATTTAATTTTTAGAACGTATGAACCCAGCAATGTGCCGCTTAAGATTCAAAACTATTCCTGGAAATCCAATAAATACGTGACTTTCGGTATTTATTTAAAAGTGTCGTCTTATTTTCCTGGGTTTAGCTTCAAGACAATACACAAAATACCCCTGATTTGTACTCCACCATCTAAGTGGTGGTCAAAAGTATACGATTACCGCCAATAAGGCAAATTATAATTCGAAAATGATATATTTTCTTAATTATAATGTGTCACCGTGTGTCTGCCAAACCTTATTTTCAGACTTTTCTAAAAATTTTTCAAGTTTGAACTATTCCCGTCAACTTACCAGCAATAAATGTTCCATATTTTTCATCGGGAACTTGGAGTATGAATGGGTACTGTAACTTGTACCACAAAAGTAATATCAAATATTTTCTATATTCCGCTTTACCGAAAATGCATAGCTAGATGAAGTGGAGAATAAAAGATGGTGAGCTCAGAATACGCATTAGTCCGAAAGACAAGGAGATGCTTAAAGACCGGGATGGTATACATTTGAAGTTTGGGCCTATTGTTCTGGATCTATCTTTACGAGAAGGAACCAATGCCTCTTTTCAATTAAACGAAAATACAATGACCTGCTATCTTCCAAAATCAGAGCTTAGAAACTGGCTTAGCAGCGATGCCCTCAGCTGGAAAACAAATGATCAGGGTTGCGGGATATTAATTGAGAAGGATTTATCTTGTTCTCATACTTCAGAACCCTTGAATGAAAAATTACATTTTGGACATAAATTCGATTGATCTTGACTAAATTGATTGACCGTCACGGAAGAATACACGATTATCTGCGTATTGCAGTTACAGATCGCTGTAATTTGCGCTGCCGCTATTGCATGCCGGAGAAAGTCAATTTTGTAGATAGGCGCTCATTACTGAGTTTTGAGGAGATTATTCGCGCCATTGCGATTTTTAGAGATCTTGGTATAAGAAAGTTGCGATTTACCGGCGGAGAGCCTTTCATGCGTCGTGATTTTGAGCTATTTCTTTCTGATTTAAGGCAAAAATTCCCTGACCTGGAGCTGCACATAACCACCAACGGCACATTGCTTAACGGACGGGCTGATTTTCTCAAAAATATCGGTGTGCATTCGGTCAACTTGAGTTTGGACACACTGAGAAAGGACCGTTTTCTTGAATTGACACGCAGAGATGCCTTTGATAAAGTGCTTGAAGCTGCTAACGAAATAATGGAAACCGGGCTGATCCTGAAAATTAATGCGGTGCTCATGAAAGGATTTAATGAAGATGAGCTTGTAGATCTGGTTGAATGGACTAAAGACAAAGATCTATCGGTCAGATTCATCGAGGAAATGCCTTTTAACGGTGGGGATCACGTGCATCGTGCACCAGTTGATTATGAGCAAATACTGGATCAACTCAGAGGGCATTACGGGGACTTTCTCACACTGACAAACCCTGCTAATTCTACCTCCTACAATTATAGAATCCCTGGATATAAGGGTACTTTCGGGGTTATACCGGCCTGGTCGAGAACGATATGCAGCAGCTGTAATCGCCTGCGTCTCACGCCCCAGGGAAAAATCAAGAATTGCCTCTATGACCAGGGTGTTTTTGACTTGAAAGCCCTCATGCGCAATGGGGCCACGGACGAGCAAATGAAGTGGAGTATAGAACAAGCTGTGAAGTCCAAGAAGAAAAATGGCTTTGAAACAGAAAAGTCACGTTTCAGTGCTGAGGCCTATGAATCCATGGCAAAAATAGGAGGTTGATATGATAAGCAGTAAAGAAGCACACGACATTATATATAAGTGCAGTATTCAATTTGAGAAAAGCAAGGAAGAATTAACAAATGCCTGTGGATTAGTTTTGGCCACAGAAGTAACAGCAGACAGGCCTTTTCCCCCATTTGACAGGGTTTGCATGGATGGTATCGCTATATCCTCTGAGGCTTTTAAGAATGGTCAGGTTGAATTCAGAATTCAATCTACACAAGCTGCCGGTCAGCCGCCTCATTCCTTGAATGACAGCAATCATTGCATAGAGATAATGACCGGCGCCGTATTGCCAAAGGGTACGGATGCTGTCATTCGTTATGAAGATTTGGAACTCAAAGATGGTCTGGCCAAAGTGCAACTTGAGGAGGTCCGACAATGGCAAAATGTCCAAAAGACAGGCATCGAGCGTCTCCAGGGTGATGTATTGCTCTCGGCACCACAACTTATTTCTCCCGCACAGGTGGCCGTCCTCGCCACAGTAGGAAAGGCAGAGATAGATGTGGTCCGTTGGCCGGAAATAGCTATTGTGTCTAACGGTGATGAACTCGTCGAGATTGATGAAACACCGGAAGACCACCAGATCAGAAAAAGCAATGTCTACGCCCTGCAGGCCTTGTGCAAAAAGAATCGATGGCCGTCAAAAACCTATCACCTGTCTGATAACAGGGAGGAGATTCAAAAAGAACTGAATAGTATCCTTAGAAATCACCGACTCATATTGATGAGCGGAGGAGTATCTAAAGGGAAGTTTGATTATTTACCGGAAGTGTTGTCCGATTTGGGCGTTCACAAACAGTTTCACAAAGTTCAGCAGCGTCCAGGGAAACCGTTTTGGTTTGGCACCTATGACCGTGGATTTGTTTTTGCTTTTCCCGGCAACCCGGTGTCTACTTTTATGTGTGCTACGCGATATTTTGAACCGTGGATGTGGAAGAATGCCGGACTTAAGTTGAAAAGTGAAACAGCTCTTTTAGCTGAGGATTTCAGATTCAATCCAGCCTTGCAATACTTTCTACAAGTGAAACTAAGCCAACAGGGCAGTCATCTTTTAGCGACTCCATATAAGGGAAAGGGCAGTGGTGATCTGGTCAATTTGGCACAGGTAGATGCTTTCCTGGAACTGCCTGCAGAGCGCAATTATTTTAAAAAGAATGAAGAATTTAGGGTATGGAGGATAGGCGTAAATTCAGCCATCTAGATAAAGACGGGGCTTCAAAAATGGTCAATGTTGGTAATAAGAAAGACAGCCTTCGAATGGCTAGAGCCCAGGCCGTGGTTGTTTTGGGAGAGCGGATCATTGAAGAACTCAAAAACCTGGAGGGGCAGACGAAGAAAGGATCTGTATTTGATACCGCCAGATTGGCTGGTATTATGGGGGCGAAAAAGACCTCGGAACTGATTCCACTCTGTCATCCTCTTTTTATCAATGGCGTTGATGTTTCATTGGAGTATTGGGATAAGGATGCCATACGCATTGTTACTGAAGCCAGTACTACAGGCAAGACCGGCGTAGAAATGGAGGCGTTGACTGCTGCAACTGTAGCTGCGCTGACTGTATATGACATGTGTAAAGCACAGTCGCTGAAGATAGAAATAAGGGATACCTATCTGTTGGAGAAAAAAGGCGGAAAGAGAAATTATGAGCGGACACCAGAAGCATAAAAAAATATCAAGGGCAAAGTTTGGCCATTTTAGCAGAAGCGAAGTTTCTTTTTTAGGAGCTCCCTGTGGCGATATAGAAGAGATATGTAAAAAGCTGGCCATTCAAAGTAAATTGAATGCCCTGTATATTGATGCCAAGCACGGAGAAACCCTTGCTAAACCGGAATTACACGTCCTGGAATACCAGCAAGACCATTGGCGTTTGACCTTAAATGACAAGGAAGATGACCCCTACGCCTGGAGAAGAATGACAGAGGAGTATGATCTGAGTCTCATCAATGGCAATCACTTTGAATCACAACAGCAAATCATTTGTTTACACCCAAAGAAATTTGATTCCTTAAAAAGAAAGAAAGACAAGCTGACCAGACCTGTGGCCATGATTGACTTTACAGGCCAGGCAAAAATTCCGAATGAATTGGAAGAATTTTTGAGCTCTTTCAAAGATTTGCCCATTTTCAATTCTGATCAGATCTCTGAAATTACCACCTTCGTGCACAATCAATGTGTGGCCTCCACCGGAGTGCGAGGTGTTGTTCTCACTGGTGGGAGGAGCACTCGAATGGGAGAGGATAAATCCAAACTTAAATATCATGGAATTGAGCAGTGGGAACATATGCGGGACATTCTGGGGACTTATTGCGATGAGGTAGTGGTATCAGTTCCTCGCAATAGCCAATCTTCAGACCCTCAGTTTATTCCTGATAGATTGGATAACTTCGGACCTTTTGGGGGAATTCTTTCATGTTTCATGGATAATCCCAATAAAGCGCATTTTGTCGTAGCTGTAGATTTGCCCTATGTCACTGGAAATACAATTGAAGTTTTGATGGAGCATCGCAA
>DATFJT010000172.1:0-20732 GCA_035269065.1 Saprospiraceae bacterium
TTCCCTCCTTAACGAAATGGAAAACTTCATCTGTTTCTCTTGCCGGGGTACGCAGTTTAAACACATTTGATGCTCCCATGGTGAACACGGGGCTAGCATCAGAGCTGCCAGTGGTAGCCACATTGTAAATTAGGGGAACAATGATTTCTCCCATCTGAATCAGATCACCGTACTTATCATTTAAAGGTGAAGCCGAAAGATAAACGGCTCCTCCACCAGCAACGGGAAATGCGGCCAACGCAGACGCTCCGTCTCTGAATTTTAATAACCAACGTTCCCCACTTCTGACAGCACTGACAAGCTCATAACTCCCGCGTACAGTAGGCAGTCGCAAATTTCTCTCGTTTTCCAGAAAGACTTCTTTGAAGACTGATTCCTTGCGATTCATGCTTCCGATTTCCTTTTGCTCCTCGGACCATTTGCCTAGTCTGACTGCCGTGAGTTCCTGTAGAAGGGCATTGCAGTCCTCTGCATCTGGAGAAGCAGGAGGGAATAACATAAGTTTACCACCATTCTTGGCATATTCCTCCAATTGATCTTTCAAGCCAGTACTTATTTTACTGATGTCGTCCAGAATGACCAGATCCATTTGTCCAATCAGTGAAAAATCAAGGTTATTCAACCTTTGCTGTATGATACTCACTTCGGATTCGCTGGAAAACAGTTTTGACAAATAGGTATTGTTGGCTTCATTGATCGCAAGCACCTTGAAATTCTGGCGCACCCTGAAAGCGAGGTGGTACTGATCGTCAAACTGCACCGGATAATCTCCAATCTTTAGCTCCATGGTCTGCCATGCCCCCTGATCGATAGCCACCTCTACGGAATCTACATGGCTTTCCCCGGCTTTGATGGAATAATTGCCCAAGGGCCTTTGTTCCTCGTTATAAGACAGTGATAAGGGGATGGCTTCTACATCCTGGCTCCCGTAATTGCTGATACGGAAAACAAGTTTACTATTTCTATCTGCAATGTGTACAGGATTTTCAAACCAGGCCGAGTCCAATCCGATATTTCGGGGTTGACCTGATTGAATAGGGACGAGCGAAATAGGCAGACTATCTTTATCTGTCAAGGATACATCACTGGTTGTTTTTTGAAAATCTGATATCCAGTATAGGCTGGCAGCTCCCGCCTTGGATAAAACAGCTTCCTTTTGACGGTTGTAAATATCTTCAAGAGAAACAGAAGCAGTATTCAACTCCAGTTGACCGATGTAATCCAGGGCCTCTTCCTGGTTCATTAAAACCTGCTGCCTCCCGTTCATTTCATTACTAATGACCTGGAAAACATCTTCCTGGCTGTGGGCTTTGATGATTTCCCGCGCTTTCTGCCTGCCGCGATCCAATAGAGGAACATCACGGTATTGCCCAGACATACTATAAGAATTGTCCAGATAAATACTCACTGCTTTTTTTTGCCCGCCTTGTTCGTCTCTATTTAGAAAAGGCTGGGCAAACGCAAATACCAACATGGCCAATGCCAGCATTCTCAGAAACAATGCCAGTAGATTCCGCACTTTACGAAATCGGTTGGTTTCATTTTTAAGAGATTGTAAAAAACGGATATCTGAGAAATACACCGTCTTATATCTCCTGAAATAAAAAAGATGAATGATGACAGGGATGGCCATCAAGGCAAGTGCTCCCAATATTCCGGGGTACAACCAATTCATTCAGTGCAGTTTTTTCTCATTGATCAATTGCGATTTAAACCGCTACAATGCAGCATATACAACCGCAAGTTAGGAAGGTTTATTTTGATGCGCCACAGATGGCAGCTTCAATTATAGAATTTGCTCCTTTCACGGTATGAGCAAAAAGAACTAGAAAGCATATGCTTACAATGCAAGTTGTAGAAGCAAATCATTGGTTCTATTTCGGATTACTGCCCGAAATAAGGGCGTTTGATCCCATTGAATATGGAGCAACATATGGTCTTTATCCATGACAAGTGGTTCTTTACTGCAGGTATTGGGCGCCATGATGCATTATGGGATCCAATTTTTTGTATTGAAAAACGGACCATTAAAAGGGAAGCCCTAAAATCAAAAATCCCGGCATGGCCCTTTGGATAACTGAATGGCTACTTCCTGCTGTTGGCTTTTGGAGTGATCTGAGTGTAAATTTTTTTCAAAAAAGAATAAAGACAAAGCTCTGGCAACCCGTGTAAGATCTGTAAGAAATGATCACCAATGAGAAATTTTTATTATGTTCGCCAGACAAGCCGCAGCCCATGCATCCATTGGATAGCGTTCGTCTTAATTTTGATCCCGGCCAGTTGATCCTGATGAATATTCTACTGGCCTTTATCATGTTCGGCATTGCCTTGGACCTGAAGCTCTCCGACTTTAAAATCTTACTCAAAAAACCGGGCTGGATTCTCATTTGCCTTTTTGCGCAGTTGATTGCGCTTCCTTTGATGACACTTTCTTACATCTACTACACGAATCCCATTCCTTCGGTAGTCCTTGGCCTGGCCATGGTGGCAAGCTGTCCGGGGGGCAATATTTCCAATTTTTTCACCCATCTTGCCAAAGGCAATACCGCCCTTTCCATTGCATTGACAAGTGTCGTCACCTGTTTTTCATTCGTTTTCACTCCGCTCGTATTTGCTGGCATCCTTTATTTTCTCCCGCCAAATAGCCTGGCCAAAGATATCAGCCTCAATCCTTTACAAGTAGGGAAGACAGTTCTACTGATTATTGTTATCCCATTAATCTTTGGTATGCTCATCAATCATTACTATGGGCAACTTTTGCAGCGAGTGAGAAAAATAATGAAAACAGCTTCTCTGCTGATTTTTGCTGTATTTATACTATTTGCCCTCAAAGGCAATTGGAGTTTGATTCTCAATTACCTCTACCAGGTATTCAGTTTAGTGGTTGTGCACAATGCGCTGGCCCTCCTTGTGGGCTTTCTTACAGGTTGGATCTTTTTCAATAGATGGGATAATATCAAGACCATTACGATAGAAACAGGCATTCAAAATTCAGGCCTTGGACTCATTCTTATTTTTAATTATTTCAGCGATTTAGGTGGTATGGCTATGGTGGCTGCATTCTGGGGTGTTTGGGATATGATTGTGGGTCTAATCCTCGCTTATTTTTGGGGGAAATGGACCCACCGGCAATAATTTGATCTTTCCATTGCAAATTCCTGAGAATAAATCTATCTTTGCAGTCCATTTTAAATAGCTTATTCCTTAAAATCAAAGGTATGTTTGCAATAGTATCCATTGCCGGTCAGCAATTCAAAGTTGAGGAAGGTCAGGAGATCTTCGTCCACCGGCTCGATGCGCAGGAAGGAGATGAATTAACTTTCAGCGATCTTCACCTCGTAGCAGGTGACAAAGGTGTTAATATAGGCACCCCTCATGTCAAAGGTTCAGTGAAAGCCAAAGTGCTGGAGCACCTCAAAGACAAAAAGGTCATCGTATTCAAGAAAAAACGGCGTAAGGGTTACCGTAAGAAAAACGGTCATCGTCAGTTTTTGACAAAATTGAAAATCGAAACCATCTCTGTTTAATTTTATTCTCAATAAGAAAACTCATCAATTATGGCTCATAAGAAAGGTGTAGGTAGTACGGATAACGGACGTGACAGTAATAGTAAACGTCTCGGAGTCAAACTATTCGGAGGTCAAACAGCCATTCCAGGAAATATCATTGTTAGACAACGAGGTACCAAGTTTCACCCTGGTATCGGAGTCGGCATTGGAAAAGACTTTACCATTTATTCTCTCGTAGAGGGTCGTGTGACCTTCACAAAAAAGAGAAAGAATCGGACCTATGTCAACGTCCTTACTCAGGAAGAAATGAAGTGGATGTTGGAGAAAAGACAGGACGAAGAATCTGTGCAAAAATTGAAGTCAGAGGTAAAGGCTGCTCCTAAGAGCAATGGTAAAAAAGCCGAAGCCAAAGCGGCTCCTGCTGCTGAGAAAAAAGAAGCTCCTGCTCCTAAAAAGGAAGCTGAACCGGTTAAAAAAGAAGCGAAAGCTGAGCCTGCAGCAAAAAAAGCAAAGGGAGAAAAAATCAAATTGCCTAATGGCAAGAGCATCAAACAGGATGACTTGAAAATGGTCGAAGGAATTGGTCCTAAAATCGAAGGACTTTTGCACGATGCCGGAATCACGAGCTGGGAAGAACTGGCGAATGCCTCTACAGAAAAAGTGCAAAAAATACTAGACGATGCAGGTCCCCGCTACCGTATGCACCAACCTACGACCTGGGCCAAGCAAGCACGTATGGCTGCCGATGGTCAATGGGAAGAACTTGTAGCCTACCAGGATCACCTGGACGGTGGACGCGAGCCGGAAGACAAATAAGTTAAGTTACCGACTGGCTTTGAAAAACGAAGTATCCCCTGTAATTAACGCAATTGCAGGGTTTTTTTATTCCCCCAATTTGCTAAGGTTTTTAAGATTGAGCAGGATTCAAAAGCTGATCTGGGGGGAGACTCATACCCCTTCACTTTAAATTATCCGGTATGTTGACCGGTACCGCCTTTTTTCTGAAATTGATTACATCCCATTTGGAGCCTGGTCTAAGTTCTGTAATCCAGCGAAAACCGTCCAATTTAATATTCTCATGGTCAGCCTCCTCCATAGGCGTCATAACACTTTCCGGAGCTTTATAGTATTTGATACCCGTGACTTGGTTGTTACCGAAATAGACCAACATACGGGAACTTTGAGTGTAATTCACCCCAATGTAAGCATCCTCTTCATCCAGGGCGTAATAAACACTTTCCGCATTGCCTTCAACGTACATTCTGCGTATCTCACTGCTGTCAAATTCAGCTGTGATGTGCCTCCCTTTCATCTGGTTAAAAAACAATTCGTCTTCTGAATTCAGGATAAAAGCCCGGCCCATTAAATAGGCCTTATCTAGGCCGTCATCATCAGTTAATACCCGTATCGTATCTGCCAGAAATTGAGAAGTATCCGACCACATGACAGGCTCCTTATAAAAATAGAAACTTGAATCCTGCTCTTTGTACAATAAAGAGTCACATACAGCCTGAAAATCGGATTTGTACATGCGTACATCATTGTAGGCCCTCAAAACGCGAAAGCTGTCTATCTCAGACTGAGGCAGATCAATGGCCTCCAGGGAAACTGTATCCAAGTCTGCGGTTAAAGAATCCTGTGCTCCGGGCAGACTGTCCAATACGACTGCATCAGTATGGTGAAATGGCAAGGAGTCCACGGTCGTGGAGTCAAAAAGTGTAGAATCAACTAAAGTAGGAACAAAAGTGTCTGTTGCGATAGAAGGGGTATCTGTTAAGCTCAGACTGTCTCCTGCAACTGGAAGAATGGCTTCACTTTCCAGAAATGAATACAAGGTATCTGCAGACAACCACAGGCTATCTCCATCGCTTACGTCTATCATGTAAGGCCTCACACTATCTACTGTATAACTCAAAAATTCCCCGGTCGACCTCTTGTATTTCATTTCCTCAGAAATCAGCAGGGTGTTTTCTACCGTATCTTTCCATAATACCTGACCTGTAGCCAGTGCCCAGGATTTTTCTGTCGCGTAATCTATCTCTTCAGCCTCAAGGTACTGTGCTCCATCCCATATCTTCGATCGCCCACTGGAAAAGTAGCGCTCTGATCGGGCATCGTAAAAAATACTGTCTGCTTGAATTTCGCGGTCTGGTTCTTCAAATTTCGCATTCCCCTGCAGAATGGCTGTCTCATTGTCTTGCCAGAAAGTGATCTTATCAGCTGTACTGTATTTGAGGCTGTCCTCGAAAATGGCATTTCCAATCAAGCGCACCTCGTCCCCTTCTGAAAAATAATACATGGAATCCGCTGTGCTGTACTGCGAACCCTTCAGATATTCAGCATTTTGCGTAAATAATGCTTCGCCAGAATTCAAATTGTAGTACCCTGCCTCGCAATAAATTGTTGCTTCCTCTTGCTGAATAAGTGTAGGCCCCGTAAAATAACAAATCTTAGTAGCGGTATTGAACTCAAGAGAATCCGTCTTCAAAACAAAGTTACTGTCAATGATGATGACGCTATCAGAAAAAACAGCCAAACGATCATTGACATAATAGATCCCTCTTTTACTGATTAGCTGTGCATCTCCATCGGTGAGAAGTGCAGATTTTTCATAACGTGCGGTCCGCGTATCCAATTCATAGAATAACTCTTCCGTAAAAAGCTGATAGGTTTTGTTGACAAGAGATACGTTACCGTAGAGCTCAGCATCTCTTTCATTGCCATAATAATAGAGGGAATCACAGAAGAGAAAAACTGAATCCGTTTGCTGAATGAGCACTTCATCAATAGCAATGAGTTGATTTTCGCCAGTCAATTGAGCCATTTGACAATACATGAAATTACTGTCCTGGTGGAGTTCTACATTTCCTTTGAGAATTTGCTGTTCGCGATCTCCTATCCGCTCATATTCCGCCAAATCGCTGTAGTCCACAATGATCCGATCGGTGCTATCCTGTTCTGACTGTGCTATACCCAGAATGGAGAGGGTACACATAAAAATGACACCAATAAAAGTAAAAGCCTCTTTTCTATTCATATTCAAGCCCCCAATTTACTACAAAGCTCCTGCAAATTTGTCTATTTTTAACCCCAGTAAATACATTCATTCATGATACAACGACCACAAAGCATTTTTCTTCTACTGGCGGCAATGGCATTAGGCAGTCTTTTTTTGCCCAGTTTAAGTTTCACTGAGATTGATTACGCCATGCAAAGCCAGCCGGAGGCATTACAAGCTACTTCCCACGCAGATGGAGTATTCAATATAATGGACCATATTACCCTGGTGATTCTGGCTGCACTGGGAGGGCTGATCAGTCTAATAGCTATTTTTATATTCAGCAACCGCAACAGACAAAAGCTTCTATCCCGCATGGCCATCGTACTCACGATCCTTCTTGCCGGAGCAGCAATATTCTATTTCTATTTAGACTACGCTGTAATCGATCAGATATCAGGGCTTGAAGTTGATCCATCTTTAGGCTTGATCAATCCTATTTTGGCGCTTATTTTCCTCATTCTCGCCATACGGTTTATCAATAAAGATGAGAAATTGGTTCGTTCAATGGATCGTTTGAGATAAAAAAAGGCCTGCCAACCGGCAAGCCTATATAAATCTTTGGAATAAGTAGGTCTTTACTCTGGTCGAGGCCTTGCAGAGTAATTTAACTTTAATTGATTCGCTTTACGCAATTCCGTCTTTACGTCGGTGATAATCCCCATGGTTACAGACTCATCAACGCGCAAAGAAGTCGTGATTTTGGGATGCTCTACCTCAGCCACCTTGAGTTTGTGCTTTTCCAGAAAAAGAGGTATGTCTTTTTCTGTAGCAAACTTGTCTCCCAATTGGATTCTCGGAGCAGTACCAAATTCCTTCTTATCAATCGGTCGCCCGATATAGATATGATTCACAAGACTTTTCTGTTCCAGCTTGTTCAATTCTGTTGCTTCCGGAACTACGACACTCACCTTTTTGGTAGCATCCCGCATCACGGTAACCACCATGAAAAAGAAAAGCAGCATAAAAATAATATCCGGCAATGAGGCCGTAGAAATCGTAGGTTTGGCACCACCTCTTTTTTTCTTAAATTTTGACATGAAACTTACTTTTTGTTTCTATTGGCTATTTCTCTTCACCGAAATCTGTCGGTTCAGCCTCAGATAATACAAAAGGGATCTTGCTTTTAATCTTCTTCCGCACCTCAAAGGGCAAATCATCGCTGTAGGGTTGTCCCACCAGCCTTTCCGCCTCTTCATCCCATAATTCATTATAGGCCGCTGTCAATTCATTATACACCGTGATGTACGTCTCGTAATTCGTACCCCGGTCATTTTTCAATGAAATAATAGCTTTGGTTGGTTTCTCAGCCAAATCCTCTGTGTTATTGGGATTCATAATGAATTCCTTGGCCCTGTCTTTGAGCTCTTCCGTGCTTGCTTGCTCCCCTCTCACCAACAATTGATTGTTGGCGTTCACCAAAACTGCAAATACATTTCTGGATTTCAATTTTGTAGGATCTGGTTCTTCTTCAGACCAGGGGGGTAATTTAACTGTAATTCCCTTATCTATGTCAATAGTAGTTGTCACAAGAAAGAAGATCAACAGCAAGAAGGCAATATCTGCCATAGACCCTGCATTGATCTCATTGGACAGTCTATCTCTTGAACTTTTCTTAGCCATAACAATATTATTTTAGCAAACTGCTGATCTCTCCAAATACAAACGCAACTGCGGTGAGAATAAGTATTCCCAGCGCTGAGAACAAGGCTCCGTTGATAATCTGTTGATCACTTATGCTTACCTGGAAGCGTTCAATAACCGATGCTAATCTCGTCCCCTCATCCGGTGTGCCTGTCATGGCATATCCGATAATGAAGATGAGCAAGATCACACCTAATCCAACGAGCCCGCGTAGAGAGCCCTTGATATCTTTGGCAATGGACAGAATGCTAAAACCGATTATAGCAAGGGCTGCAATGACTACTAAAATAATAGTCAACCATAGTCCCAAATCAAAAATACTGGTATTCGTTTGCTCTTCCTCCGGAAGGGCATTGAAAGCATCTACGCCTGTCAATACGGGTACGTAAAACAGGAGTACTACCGCCAAACCCAAGAGAAATGCGAAGAGCAGTCCTTTCTTAGAAAGTAATTCGTACATGTCTAATTAATTTTTGAAGATGTTGTTTCGGAACATCAATTCTACCAATGAAATCGTGGAATCCTCCATTTTATTGACAATACCGTCAATTTTTGATACGATATAATTGTAGAATATTTGAAGTATAATGGCAGTGATCAATCCAAATACCGTAGTCAAAAGGGCTACTTTAATACCCCCGGCAACCACAGTTGGGTTGATGTCTCCTACCGCTTCGATCATATCGAAGGCCTGAATCATACCAATTACCGTCCCCATGAAACCAAGCATCGGTGCAATGGCAATGAAAAGTGAAATCCAAACCAATCCTTTTTCCAAAAGTCCCATTTGCACGGCACCGTAAGAAACAATCGATTTTTCTACCGCCTCAGGACCTTCGTCAGCCTTTCTCAAACCCTCGTAAAGAACAGATGCTGTTGGCCCCTGGGTGGCTTTACACACCTCCATGGCCCCATCAACATCACCAGAGGAAAGATGCTCATCAATTTTATTCAATAATTTATCTGTGTTGACAGAAGCGATGTTCAGGGTAATAATGCGCTCAATACAGAAAGCCAATCCGAGGATCAAACAAACCAGTACCAAACTCATAAAGGTCCATCCACCTTCGATGAATTTTCCTTTAATCACCTGATAAAATGAATCACTCTCTTGGGCGGCGAGATCCAGAGCCCCCAGGCTTATGGCCAAAGTGAACACAACAGTAGCAGCTAATAATTTTCGCATAATTCTGAAAATTTGTTTCCAATTTAATAATGAAGTAACTACAAATCAATCAAATAGCGGAGAGTGAGGGATTCGAACCCTCGGTACCCGTAAGAGTACACACGCTTTCCAGGCGTGCCCATTCGACCGCTCTGGCAACTCTCCGAAGAATAATCAAGTCGCAAAGACAAAATTTGCAAATTCAGCCCACAAAACCAAATCCAGCTTTTTCCAAACAAGTCGGAAGCTTCGGAGACTCGTCCTCAATATATTAATATTTCCATTTTCGCCGACCATCCACCAATGAATTATTTTGTGAATTCGACTTCTCAGATTTTTAACATACCCAAGAACGGAACATTATATTCCAAAAAGCCTTTGGGCATTCTCGGAAGTCTGTTGCGCCATTGTGTTAACGTCTATTCCCAAAATTTCAGCCAGTTTCTTACCTACAAGAGCCGTGTAGGCACTTTCATTGCGTTTGCCGCGATGTGGTGTAGGACATAAATAAGGGGCATCAGTCTCCAGTACAATCCTATCCAGGGGCAACTCACCTACTACCTGATCCAATCCTGAATTTTTAAAGGTAAGAATGCCACCAATTCCTACATAAAAGTCAAGTTCCGCAATACGCTTGCCTTGTTCCACCGTTCCCGTAAAACAGTGAAATACACCCCTCAGCGCTGTTTCCTGATATTCCGAAATCAGGTCAATCAAATCATCCAATGATTCGCGAGCATGCAAAATGATAGGTAAATTCATGTCTAGGGCCCACTCAATCTGAATCCGCAAAGCTTCCTTTTGTAAGTTTACTGTGGTTTTGTCCCAATAGTAATCTAAACCTGTTTCACCTATGGCCACCACCTCTTCCCTATCCAGGTATGTTTCCAGCCTTTTAAGCTGCTCTTCGTACTGCTCTCCAACACTGCAGGGATGCAAACCCACGGCAGGATACAACAACCCGGAATGCTTTGCTGTCAGTTCAAACATTTTATCTATAGAATCCAGATCTATATTGGGCAATACAACAGCTTCTAAACCTGCTTCCATTGCGCATTTCAACATCTCCTCCCGGTCTTCATCAAACACATCCGCATAGAGATGTGCATGGCTGTCAATCCACATATTTTATAGTTTTGCCTAAAGTTGCAACTAATGGCTGGAAAAAAGAAAAAGTTCTACGTTGTCTGGAAAGGTAAAAAACCCGGCATCTACAACAGCTGGGACGCCTGTCTTCAACAGGTGAAGGGGTACCCTGACGCTCAATACAAATCCTTTAAGACCCTGAAGGATGCCGAAGAAGCCTTTTCTAAGAATTTCGAGCATGTAAGCAGTTCTCAAAAAAAGAAAAAAAAATATTATGTCATTTGGGATGGGCCGCGATCTGCTATTTACACCGATTGGAATAAGGCCAAGGAAAAAATCAAAGGCTTGCCCATGACCCACCTCAAAACTTTTGGAAGCCGCATCTTGGCAGAGCGCGCCCTGGAGGAAGGCCCGGAAAAATACATCGGTAAAGACTTTAGAAAGACGAAAGACCTAAGTGAGAAAGAACTGGCAGTGCTCGGCACTCCTATTGAACTCAGCCTTTGCGTGGATGCCGCATACAGCGATAAAACCAATTTAACAGAATACAGGGGCGTTTGGACCTTCCATACTGAAGAGGAGGTATTTCGCGCGGGGCCTTTTACAGGGGGCAGCAATAATATTGGTGAATTTCTGGCCATTGTCCATGCCCTTGCCTGGCTCAACAATCATCAAGACAGCAAAATGAAAGATCTTCCGATCTATTCAGACTCCAAATATGCCATGAAATGGATAGAAAATAAGCAGTGCAATTCAAAAAAACTCAACGAACCTAAAATCATACAACTGGTAAGGAGGGCAGAGAAATGGCTCAAAAACAATAATCATAAAAATCCCATTCTGAAATGGCAGACAAAAGCCTGGGGCGAGATACCCGCGGATTTTGGAAGAAAATGATCAGGCAAATTTCATCTTGTATCGCGCCTGTATTTTCCCATCTTCAATTTGCTTTAGTTTTTTGCGAATACGCCGACGCTTAATCGGTGGTAATTTCTCCGTAAAAAGCACACCCTCAAGATGATCGTATTCGTGTTGAATTACACGAGCATTCATCCCCTCAAATACCTCTGTTTGCTTCTCAAATTGCTCATCTAAGTATTCTAAAGCAATGCGTTCGGGGCGTAAAACTTCGCCCGTGACATCAGGTATACTCAAACAACCCTCTTCATACTTCCACTCTTCTCCTTCCTCTTCAATCTTTACGGGGTTGATAAAGACCTTGCGCAATGCCGTATCCTGTTCTTCTTCTGGGTACATGGGCTTCGTATCAATGATGAAAATCCGCATGCTTTTGCCTATTTGTGGTGCCGCAAGACCAACACCGTTGGCATTTTCCATGGTTTCCCACATGTCCTTAATGAGGGTTTCCAGGCCCAACTGCTCTTCAGGATTTATTTCTTTTGCGCGCCTTTTCAATACCGCCTGCCCATATGCGTAAATTGATCTTATCAATTCCTAATTCTTTTAATTATACATTTCCCAGGTACCGCTGCAAAATAATGGCAGCTGCCATCTTATCCAAATTCTCCTTTTTACTTCGTTTGCTCCTTTTAACGCCCATTTTGATCATAAGTTCCAAGGCCTCTGCTGAAGAGTAACTTTCATTCTGACGATCAATTTCAACTTCCGGTAATTTCTTGCGAATTCCCTTGATCAGTGCCTGTATGGAGGGTTCTAGTTCAACTTCCTCTCCCATTGGATGTAAGGGAAGTCCAATCACAATTTTCTGAATATGGTACTCTTCTTTCAATTCTAACAAGCGGGACACCAACATCCTGCGTTTTACTGTTTCCAATGGCGTTGCAAATAGATTTAAAGGATCAGTCATTGCTAATCCACATCTTCTCTGGCCGTAATCAATGGCTAAAATACGTCCCAACTTGTATTACTGAGTTTTGATGGTTTTAAAGATTTCTACCTGGCCAGTCTCCCTACGAGCTTCAATCAAATAAAGACCTGATGGCCAATCTGCTTTTCCAATAGAAGAACTGTGCTCATCTGTCCAACCTTCCTGAAGCACATGACCATACGAATTTAAAACACGGTAATTGAATCCCGAAAAACAAGTATTCTTTATCGTAATGCTGGTAGACCACAAATTGGGTACTGCACTCAAACACTCTGATAAATTGGACTGGTCGTCCCACCACTCCAGGGCCACCTTTCGCTCGCTATTCCATTCGATAGCCGCTAAATTCTGATTTACTGTATTCAAAGAAATGACATCCTTGAGCGATGCATTTTGTCTTAATGTCATATGCAGACGCAACAAGACATCATTGTTCTTACTCAAATCGTCATCGTACACCATATTTAGAAAGTCTGCACCGGTATGAAGGTAATTCTCCGGTCCATTGTAATCATCAACATGCCAATCAACAATAGAATTTTCATCAAATTCCAAAAAGACCTGGCCGGTCAGCCATGGCTCAGCCATAGTAAACTCAACCAGATATCGATCCTGGGACAAATATTTGTATTTCGCCTGCAAACCCAAGGCCTGACTGCGGGATTCATCGCCCGATCTACTCAAGTCTGCATTGCTATTGACATCCCCCATTTTAAATCCGATAAAATTGACAAAAAGCGCTGACTCATTTTCAAGACAAACAGTATCTGCGTAGGGAATGGGATGATCAAATGGATTTTGCGGGTTGAGGAATTCATGTGATTCCGGTACGAATCTCCAACTCGGGACAAATTCAAACTCATCTGTAATTCCGAGTATCAAGGCTCGCAAAATAGCAATGTCAGTGGTCGATATGGCTTCATTATTATTGACGTCACCAGCGATTATCTGGTAAGGTCCTCTAATGAAACCCAGGTTGAGAATATGCCTGCGAATGAGGGCCAAATCCATCGCCGTTATACCATTCAGCGCCGTACTGTCCTTCTCTACACTTACCTCATAACAAGAATCTGTAGGCAGTCGCCGGAAAATGTATTCCCCGTTGAGCCCGAGGTCTCGTCCGAGGTATCGGTTCTGGTTGAGGAGTGCCACCGCACCTCCTATTGGATTTCTCAATTCACTAAATATCATACCTCCAATATCAAAGAAGTTTCCATTTGGACAGTTACTCAAGGTATCTATGACTTGCAAGTTCGCGTCGCAGGAACCAATATTCCCATCCTGGTCTCTGGCAAAAAGCCGTATCTTATTGATGCCTAAATCTGCGCATCTGTAACGAATGAATGGTTGTCTGCCGATATCCTGCCCATTGTCCAGTACTTTTGATATAAAAAATCGCAGAGAGTCCCTATCTGTGCATAAATCAAAGACGGTATCAATCATCATTTCAGGGTAAATATCAACAAACTCGACTTGGTTCAAATAGAAATCCTGGTTGTTCCGACACTCAATAAATGGATTCTTGTTTTCTTTTATTGACAGCGTCACGATTATGGAATCCGTATTTCCACAAAGGTCAGTCGCATAAAAAACAACCTCATGCTCCCCCCTGTCAAAACGCCCGCTGAGCGTTCTACCACTGCCATTAACAGAGTTAGAATAGTTGACAACACTGCTACAGTCATCGATGGCTTCCGCCTCCAAATTAACCATCATATCACATGAAAAGCCGGGAATGGTAAGCTCTACATAAGTTTGACTAGGGTTGGTAAATATCGGTGGGTCAAGATCCGTTACCAGTATTTCCTGTGTAAAGGTCTCCAAATCCTGGTTACAGAGGTTTCTTACAAACCATTGCCTTTCAATTCTAAACAGGTCAGGACTGCCGCAAAGAATCGATCTGTTGTCCTGGTACTGGATGTCATATGGCGTACAAGACGAGCTTACCTGAGGGCTACCTGCGACATTTGGTGATGGATCGGCATCACAATTCAATTCTACCAACTGTTCTGGCCAATCTATGCGAATGGAGGAAGTATCCTCTCTTCTAAGAAACTGGGTGCATCTAGATTCATTCCCTGATGCATCTATAACCCTACAATTTCTTACATATACAGAGTCGCAGAAGCCGCCGATAAAACCGAAAGGGTCACAAATATAGGTGAGATTAGCGTCACAATTATCCACAGCTACTGGTGGTGGATAATTCTCCTCATCAAAAGGAGCATCGCAAGGAATAATAATATCAGTACAAAGAATTTGAGGCGCTATTTCATCTACAATTTCCACCTCAAGGCTACACACATCACTATTACCACTAAAATCCTCTCCTCTGACAAATAGCGTTACAAGACCCAGGTTTGAGCAATCCACATCCAGGCATTCCAAACTGCTATTGAAACTTTGAATGAAATTCACCTGATAGCCGGCTATTCCGCAATTGTCATCAGTCAGGCCAGGGTTAATCAAATCCCTTCCGCATGTGCGCGCGTGGCCATTAATATCCAGATTTAGTTTTATCTCTATATTTGGTCCACTCTTACATACTACTTCTGGTGGTATCTGATCAAAATACTCTACCGGCACCAACTCTATGCCCTGGTTACCGCATTCATCAGTCGCCGATACTTCAACAAAGTAATTCCCTACACCCAGCTCTCTGGGATTAAATTCTACACCGCTCGAATCTAAGACACGCATCACTATTGTCGGATCAGAATCACAATCTTCAATTACAAAACTATCTAAAGAAGGGTAGGTGAAATTATTTCCCGCCAAACAAGATTCATCATCCACAAAAACAAGATGCCTCGCTGTTAATAAGCTTTCTATTTCCGGAGCTACAGTATCTATGATCCTCAGTTCCTGTCTATGAATATAATTGGTGTCCGGATCACATTCTGAGAAAATATTCCAGGTTCTTATATAAGTTTGGTCATGTATACCACAATTACTTACCAACTGATCTGAGTATCTCACAACGTATTCCTGGCATTCATCGGTCACTACCGGGTACGCATATTGCAGAGGCAGACTATCCGGGTGGAGCCCTCCGGACAAGTTCATTCCTTCCTTACAAGATATGTGATAGTCATCCGGAAATTGTATATCCAATGGCTTGCTGTCGACAACCGTAATAATTTGAAAACCTTCATCTGAGTTTCCAAAATCATCCGTTACTTCAAATCTTCTGATGACATTTCCAATCGGACAATCGCCACGATTATCCATATCAGAATAACTCAATTCATATCCACAAGCTTCCTCTACAGTTGGTAATTTTAATTCTGAACGAAATATAAATCTCAGGCCTAATTGATTTATTCTACCAGTTAAGTTGCCCAGATTCAAAACATCCAAAACGAAACTATCAACGGCTGCCCCACTTAGTCGATTGAGATCACCATTTACACTTCTGAATCTTCTTCTCTGGTTTAATTGATTGCAATCAAGCGCATCACCGGTTGAAGAAAACCAACTGTCCATATTTCTCTTTGACACGCAATTTCCATCGTACAGCAAACTTGAATTTCCGGGAACTGCCCTGGCTCTAATCCACAAATAGGACAAGTCATTGAATTCTCCATCAATAAGTACTTCTGTTCTTTCTATCTGTGCCCCGCTGGGCAAGCGCCATCCGCTTAATGGGATTTCTATTATCTCAAAACTATCAATATCTAAATCAAGATCAATGATATCTATATAATCGAGGGTATCCAGATTTGAGGGCGCCAAATCGGTATTACATTCCACCGTTATATCCTGTGGTATGGAAGTGAATACGGGTGCTGTGGTATCACGCACCATAAATATCAGTGTATCAACTACCGAATTCCCCTGCTCGTCTTCTAGTTCAATATATACCTCCTGTTCCTCTCCTTCTATACACCTCAGCTGATCACCGAATAAAAAGGATACCTCGAAATCACCACAGTTATCCTCATATCTTGGCTTTACCAAGCCCTCTGAAAGATCATAAAATCCATCCGTATCAAAAAACCCATTAAAATTTCTTGAGGCACCCGCCCTCAATACTGGCGGAGTCTGATCACAAAAGAAGCAATTTGGATAAAAAGTGGGCGATGTTAAATTATTGATCAATCCCTGAATGAGCAAAGACCACCGATCAGGTCCCTGGTTCCCTATAGGCCCACCGTTAAAAAATGACCAGCCCAGGAAGACAATATGCCCATCCCCATAGGGTATATCCACTACGCTATTTTCCCCACCTGTTGACTTGTAGAGAACTTCTGCACCAGAAGGGATATTAGAAATGAAATTAGTTGTTGTAAAATTCCGCACAGAATCCGGAATGCTATTGAGATAACCTACTGAAGCATCATTGTTGCGGTAAGAAAATCCTGAAGACGTAAAAAGGTCATTATTGATATCGAACCCAAAGATAGAATTCAAATTTCTTGCTGAATTACTGCTACTGGGATTAAAACCATCACTTCCCATTACAAACATCAACCCTCCTGATGATACAAAATCCTGAATAACCGTTTTTGCCAGTTGATCTAAATCATCAGCGAAGTCACCAGCTTCCGTTTCTGGCAGGAAAAAGACATCCTTACAAGAAAGGGCATTAAAAAAACTGACTGAATCTAACCCGTCAAATGTTTCTGTCTGATAGGAAATAGAGCCTAAAAATTGATTCAGTGTAAAAGCCTCACATGTATTGTTACTACAATTATCAACATATCCCGGGTCGTAGTAGACTGCTATTTCTTGAGCATTTAGGTTTACCCACGATAATATTAACAAGGCGATGCCGAGTGTGTAACGCGAAATATTTCGAGGAATATCAAGAAATGATATCTCCTTACAATAAAGCATGGCCTTGTAATTTTTTCCTTTTTGTTCCAGCTGTTAGAATGGGTGCTCAATATACTAAAAACCTTAATCTGTATCAAATAGTTCACCTAACACCTATAAATGAAAAAGGGCTCCACATAAGTGAAGCCCTTTTCCTTTATAACCTAGAAAGATTAATTCGACTTATTTTATCATTATCATCTTCTTCGTAGCAACGAAATCACCTGCTTCCAATTGGTAGTACATGATGCCGCTAGAGTTCAATTGACCTCTATCAACAGTCACGGTATTTCTACCCTGGTCAGCACTTTGGGTCGTAGTAAATACTACTTTACCAGTGATATCCAATACTGTAATGGTCGCCTGACCAGCCTCTGCCATGTTGAACCCAATTGTCGTTCTGTTTGTGAACGGGTTAGGTACGTTCTGGTACAAGGCGTAATCAGCAGCGTCATTGACGAAGCTCAATTCAACATCCAATCTGCTGCTACCTGCATCGTAGGCCTCAGCTCTTGTGATTTCAGAATTGATGCTCAATACCTCAGAAATGCTCGCATTCTCAAGGGCTCTGAATGTCAAAGTGAATAGATCTTCACTCGTTACTTCTTCAGTTACCTTAGATACTGCAATCATTCCTTGTGATACTCTGTCAAGGTTGAAGTTGTAGTCAGCTACATCTCCGGTGATGTCAACTAGCTCTACGCTACTTGCATCAAACCCAAGTGTGAACTGGTAACCCAATACCTCGCTCAATTGAGCTGAAGTCATGGTTACTTCTACTTCCTCACCTCTGTTCATTACTGCATCAGCAACTTCAATATCGAATGTTCCGAATGATCTGCTGCTATTTACATCAGCATCTCCCGTTACATCTCCCATCTTGATGGCTACAAAATTTATTTCCATTTCGTCTGCACTAGTCTCTACTTCGTATACGAATGGTACAGGAGTTGACCATGTCTCACCAGCAAACTGGTGATCAGCAGGAACGAATCTCCAAGATGGAACTTGTGAGAATTCATCAATCTGCTTCAAGATCGCTCTTCTGATCTCAATCATATCTCTTGTAGATACATTCTCGTCGTTCGTGATATCAGCTGCGATGTTTTGGTAGTCACTCAACGTACCCAACTGTAGTATCGCTCTTCTGATCGTTACAAGGTCGATTGTGCTCACACCGTTGTCAACAACATCTTCCTTCAATGCCTCAATTACACCGTAAGCCATTCCTGTCTGCTCATCTTTGTCGATCAACATACCGAAACCACCGTTGGCTTGATTTACTGCATTACCGTCCAAGAAGATTTCAACACCGTTCACCTGGTCACCATTCTCTTTAGAGATAGAACCAGTTACACTCAATGTAGGAGGAACTGTGTTGTCGTCACACTCAGGATCAGTACAGCTTCCTTGTTGTACTTGAACTACTGTTTCACAGATAGCTTCATTTCCAGCGTCGTCGATTACGATCAAGGCTACTCTTTGGTTACCCAAATCATCGCACGTGAAAGTTAAATCTTCCGCTCTGTCTACAAGGTCTCCGTTAGCGTCAACTCTTGCAATTTCGAAAGTCAGGTTAGCCTGATCTGTACAGTTGTCTTCACTGTTTGCATCCAAATCGTATGCAGGAAGTACAACGTCGCAGCTCGCTTTCAATCCGATAGACAATCCGTATGTACAGATAGCTGTAGGTGCTTTACCATCCACAACGTTCACCGTGATTTCCTCAGTGGCCACATTTCCACATCCATCCACTGCTGTGAATGTGATGGTGTAAAGACCCTTTGGATATACTCCAGATGCATCGTGTGTACCCGGTCCGTATGGTGAATTGTTCGTGATCGTCACGTTGCTACACAAGTCAAATGCGCTAGCCGTGATATCTGCAAACTCTCTACACTGATCATCATTGTTTTCGATCAATACAGTTCCAGGATTATTCACAGTCAATACTGGAGGCTCTTTATCGTCAACCAATATGACATTCGTATACGTCACTTCGAAATTGTCATCACACCAGTCAATTACAGTCCAGTTCCTTCTGATCTTGTAGCTACCAGGTAGACACAAGCCGAATGGCTGATCTTCATAATTGATTCCTATGTGCTCACAGTCGTAATCCAATACAGGATTGTCAAATACTACCAAGCTATCATCACCTGGGTTCTGTGGCGTATTCAAGTAATCATCGAAAAAGTTAAACTTCGTCAAATCATCAGGATCTGTACCTACTGCTCCTCCTGTACAGTCAATCGTAATGTCCAAAGGCAACTTCTCTATCGTTACAGGTGTATCATCCGTGATCGTAATTACTTGCTCACAGCTTCTTACCCATACCAAATCATCTGCAGTGCCTTCAACACCATCTTCTCCTGCTAACCTCTTCTCTACTCTCCATGTTCTGATGATATCAGAATCAGGACAGTAGCCATGAGGTACTACATCTGTATACGTAGGATCTTCTCTATCACAGTTTAGGTCAGCCTCAGCTTCTCCAGTGATCTCTAAATCATCGAAGTCTGTCAAACAGTTCAAACTGATGTCTGGTGGACATACCAATACCGGTGGCAATTTATCCTCCACTGTGATATCTGACCATGACTCATTCCAGTTATCTCCGTTCGCAGCCTCTTCTGCAGCTGATATCTGCGTGTTGCCATCTAAATCAACAGGTCCGAATACGCCGTCTCCGTCCGCATCGTCATATACCCGGATTTGTACCTGGTTCTCTCCCAAATCTCTACACTGGAATCTTACACAGTTGTTGTTTCTGATGAAGTTCTGGTAGTATCCGTTGAATACTGCCTCATCATCTTCTCTTCTGATGTAGATGCCTACTCCTGTACAGTTATCGTTTGATCCGTCATCTACCTGGTCAGCACACAAGTATGCCCAGCCTCCTGCAGTCAAACTTACTGTCAATCTCTGGAAGGTCACCACTACCGGTGCTACCGGATCTATTATGCTGATGTTGATGAAACAGGTATCTGTGTTTCCACACGCATCTTCTGCTATATATCTACCTCTGTAGTTCCCTACCGGTACTCCTACTGTAGGAATTACATTCCCGTTTGCGTCCAACAACTCGCGCTCAATGCTCACATTGAAATCACAGTTATCTGTGGCACTCGTCTGTGGCAAACTCACGTTTGTGAAACAATCATTGTGTCTCAAGCTTACTGTGAAGTCCGCAGGACAGCTAATGACAGGAGCCTCGTCATCAATAATCTTGATGATTTGGTCTTGTGTCTCCTCAAACTGTGGATCACACCAGTCTACTATTGTCCATGTTCTGCGAATCTTGTAGCCGTATGGCGCACAATCATCCAGGAACAAGTCATCGCTTCCTACTGCGTATTGTACACAGTCATCATTTCCACTGAAAGTTACCTCTCCTGTTACATCTGGTGTCAATGAAATTGGATCTACAAAACAGTCCGCTTCGTAATCTCCAGGGTATCTGATCGTCGGTGGATCTATAGAGCCAAAGTTAATTGTCTGACGACATGTACCTGTGTTGCCACTCGCATCTGTTGCCGTCCACTCTCTGATTACTGTTCCTACTCCACAACCATTTCTGCTGTCTACTACATCCTCATATGT